>DAIQPV010000081.1:0-10480 GCA_036787145.1 Rhodospirillales bacterium | reverse complement strand
TGGGCACCTGGCTGGCGGTCCGGGTCGACGGTGATCGAGCCGACGGGCGTCAGACCGTAGCGATGCTCCAGATACTGGTAGGCGTCGTGGAAGACGACGTAGGGCCTTCCGGCCAGCGGTTCCAGCGTACGCCGCAGGGTTTCGTCCAGCGCTTGCAGGCGCGCGAGCGCCGCCTCGGCATTGGACGTGTAGATCGCCGCATGGCTCGGATCGGCCTCGCTCAGCGCAGCCGCCACCGCGCGGATGATTGCCTGCGCATTGGCCGGGTCGAGCCAGATGTGCATGTCGGTGTTGTGGTGCTCGTGGTCATCGTCGTGTCCGTGTGACTCGCCCTGTGCGTGCGGTGTCCCGGCGTCGGCCGAGCCGTGAACGTGCGGCTCCCACCCGCCGGAGCTGCGATAAGGGAGCAGCGTGACACCGGGTGCTTCGGCAAGAGCGACGACGCGGGCGTTCCGCGGCAGCGCCTCGAGCGGCTTTTCGAGAAAGGTCTCCAGACCCTCGCCGACCCAGAAAATGAGATCGGCCTGCTGCAGGATCCGGGCGTCCGAAGGCTTTAAGGAGTAGGTGTGCGGCGAGGCGCCCCCTGCGATCAGCAGCTTCGGCTCGCCAACTCCCTGCATCACCATGGCCACCAGCGAGTGGATCGGTTTGATGGTGGCGACGACCTGCGGCGCGGCCGTCGCCGCAGCGGCGGAGAGGATCGGCGCTACGAGCGATAGCAACAAGACGATTCCTCGAATCACGTCTGCCATTGGACGCTCCAGCGGAAAAAAGTGCATAGGTACGATGTTGGCTCATTTGATCCTGTATGATATAACATAACAATTAGCGGGCTTGAAAGCGCCGAGCTTCGGCGACTGGGCAAGACGAAGACTGCAGATGGACCCCGTTGCATTTTCACCGGCCGACCACGACCATCGCCGCTGTGTCCAGGACATGATGGCTCGGGTGGAGAACCTTTGTGTTCAACGCCACCTTCGGTTGACCGCGCAGCGTCGCCAGGTTCTAGATATCGTGGCAGCGAACCACGTGGCCCTTGGCGCGTACGAAATCCTCGCTCGCATGGGCAACGCGGATCGTGCTTTGGCACCGATTTCCGTTTATCGCGCGCTTGCATTTCTGTTGGACCATGGCCTGCTTCATCGGGTGGAGAGCCTCAACGCCTATGTCGCCTGCACCCATGTCGGCGATCAGCATTCGGCCCAGCTCCTCGTCTGCAGCACCTGCCGCCGGGTTGCTGAGCTGGAGTGCCCGATCATCACCGACGCCGTTTTCGCCGAAGCGACTGCGGCGTCGTTTACGGTGACCAGGCCGATCGTCGAGATCGGTGGAATTTGCGGCGCCTGCCGCACGGCAGGCGCATGAGCTCGACGCGTGGCGGCGTGAACAACGAGGGGGCGGCAGCGCCCGGCGAGTCTGGCCGATGGCTGGTGGCGGCCAGAGGGGTTTATCTGAGCTTTTCCGGCCGTCCGGTGCTGAAGGATGTTGATGTCGAGGTCGGCGGCGGCGAGATCGTAACGGTGATCGGCCCCAACGGCGCCGGGAAAACGACGCTGCTGCGCGTTCTCATGGGCTTGCTTCGGCCGGATAGAGGCCGTGTGCAGCGACAGCCGGGTCTGCGCATCGGCTACTTGCCCCAACGCATCCACGTCGATCCGGTCATGCCCCTCAAAGTCGACCGGCTGATGACTCTGGTCCGGCGGGCGCGCCCGGCCGACGTGGCCGATGCCCTGGCGGAAACCGGTGTCGGGCACCTGCGCGCGGCACCCGTGTCGGCGCTTTCCGGCGGCGAGCTGCAACGCGTGCTGCTGGCGCGCGCCTTGCTCGCCCGACCGGACCTGCTCGTTCTCGATGAACCGGTACAAGGAGTCGATTATGCGGGAGAGGCTGCGCTCTACCAGTTGATCGGCGAGCTCAGGGCGCGGCGTGGGTGTGGCGTGCTGATGATCTCCCACGATCTGCACGTGGTGATGGCGGCCACCGACCGGGTGCTTTGCCTGAACCATCACGTCTGCTGCGCCGGCACGCCGGACGCCGTCAGTCAGCATCCGGAGTATGTGCGGCTGTTCGGCCGGCAGACGGCGGGGGCCTTCGCCGTCTATGCCCACCGGCACGATCACCAGCACGATCTGGGCGGCAACCCGGTCCATCTGCAGACTGGCCGGTTGCCCGAAGGATCGGCCAAAGGCCGAAACGCCGGAGAGGAAGGCCCGGCATGATGGAACCGTTCCTGGTTCGGGCGCTCCTTGCCGGACTTTGCTTTGCCGCGGTCGCGGGTCCGGCCGGCTGCTTTATCGTCTGGCGGCGCATGGCCTATTTTGGCGATACGATGGCCCACTCCGCGCTGCTGGGCGTCGCCGTCGGCTTTCTGCTGGCGATCGAGCCGATGCTGGGCGTGCTGGCCGTGTGCGTTGCCGTCGCCATGGTGCTGGTGGTCCTGCAACGCTCGCGCCCGTGGCTGTCGTCGGACGCTTTGCTTGGGATCCTGTCGCATTCGGCGCTGTCGTTCGGGCTGGTTGCCATCGGGCTGATGGCGTGGATCCGCGTCGATCTGCTGTCCTACCTGTTCGGCGACATCTTGTCGGTGACGGCCGCCGACCTGTGGCTCCTTGCCGGTGGCGGCGCTATCGTTCTGGCCCTGCTGGCAGCGATCTGGCGGCCGCTGCTGGCGGCCAGCGTGCATGAGGATCTGGCCCGGGCCGAAGGGATCCCGGTCGCGGCGGTGAGCACCGCCTTCATGCTGCTGGTGGCGCTGGTCGTAGCACTGGCGATGAAGATCGTCGGCATCCTGCTGGTCACGTCGCTGCTGATCATTCCCGCGGCGCCGGCGCGCCGCTTTGCCCGCAGCCCGGAGACAATGGCGCTGATCGCGGCGCTCTGCGGAATGCTCGCCGTCGCCGCCGGTCTGGCTCTTTCCATCCGGCTGGACACACCGGCGGGCCCCTCGATCGTCGCCGCCGCCGCGGCGCTGTTTGCCGTGGCCCAGGTCCAGGTCCGCCGCCGAACCGGGATTACGCCCGGGTAGAGCGGCCGCCGTCAGCCGGCTTTCATGGAGTTCGATCCGCCCGCTTTCCCGGCTTCGGCTGCCAGCGAACCCGCGAGAGGAGAGAACTCGGTGACCAGATCGGCATACAGGGTTCGCTTGAAGGAGACGGCGAGACTCGCAAGCGTGGACAGCGGCACCCACCGCCAGTCGTCGAATTCCGGCTTGTGATCGGCGGCCAGGTCGATGTCCGCGTCAGTGCCGAGAAAGCGCAAGGCAAACCATCGCTGTTTCTGACCGCGATATTTGCCGCCCCACACCCGTCCCTGAAGCGACTCGGGTAAATCGTATCGATACCACTGCCGCGACTTGCCGATGATCTCGGCATGGCCGGTGCCGATCTCTTCCTTCAGCTCCCGCAACACCGCGACCTTGGGTTTTTCCCCCCGATCGACGCCGCCTTGCGGCAGCTGCCAGGCGTCGCCGGGGGTATCGATACGCCGGGCGACGAACACCGCGCCGTCGGCGCGAAACAGCAGGGCGCCAACGCCGCGTCGATAGGGCAGCTTGCGCTTGCCGGTCATCCTTCTCCTCCCACCGCAACGACCGCCGAAACAGGCGCCAGAACGAAATGCTGTGCGTCGAGGCCGGAAAGGAAGGCACGCAGCCGGCCGAGCGCCGCCGGCGTCGGCTGCACGGTGGCGACGGCAAGCGAGCGTTCGCGCGCCAAGGCCGCCAGGCTCTCAAGCTGCCGATCGATGACGGCCGCGTCGGAGGGGTCGACCGCGATGTTGATGGAGACGTGTGCCAGATCCAGTCGCCCGGCAACGGCGCCCAGCGACGCGCCGCCGGACGAGGTGGCGCCGTTGACGAGCAGCAGGCCGCGCGCCTGCACGGTCTGCAGCAGGGGCTCGACGCGGCGGCCCAGCGGCGCAATATCGCCGTTCAGCAGAACGCCCGTATACCCGCTAAACCGGGCAAGATTGCCGAACAGCCGCTGCATGTTCTCTTGCGGCGCCGCGGCAGGGAGGATCGCGCGCGGTCCGGCGTCCTCACCGCCGCCGCGCGGCGGCTGCAGCGGGATCGATACCATGATCTCGTGGCCGGCGCGGCGAGCCGCGTGCGCCCACTGCTCGGGAGCAGCGGCATAGGCGCTGATGGCGAGCACGACCTCGCCGGGCAGGCCCTGGATGGCCGCTTCGCTGGCGGCCCGGCTGAGGCCGATCTCGGTGACGATGATCGACAGCCGCGACCGCCGGTCGCTGGCATCGAAGGGGCGAGCGTAGACGAGGCGCGGTTTTCGTCCATCGGCGGCGATCCGCGGCAACGCGCCCGACGGTGCCTCCTCAAGGAGAGCCGAGTCGGGAACAGGCGGCAACGGCTCTGCTCTGTCCGCCGGAGGAAGCTGCGGCAGGCCGGCGAAGGAAGCCGCCTTGTATGGGGGAACGATAAGGCCACCATCGATCCCGACGGAAGCGGCTGGCATTGTTGCGCCGGGCTCGGCTGGCAAATCCAGTTCGACGACAGCGGGGGCGGGGGCCAGCGCTCTGCCCACGAACGAGAGCGCCGTCAACAGCAGAAGGGTTGCCATCAACGTGGCAAACGATGTGACCAGGGCTGCTTTCCACGGCGACCACCACGTGCGATCCGGCAATGCCGCCCATATGGCCGAGCCGACGCGGCGCGGCAGATCGGCAAGCCGCGCCCAGCGCGGAAGCCGGGACCGGGTCGCTTCCGTCGGATTGGCGCCCGGCCGGGGCCCGCCCATCGTTCGCTTAGCCTTCAATCAGCGGCCTTCAATCAGGAGGCCTTCAATCAGTGTGCAGTGCCGGTCCGGGCCGAAAACAGCGACAACCCGCGGACAAGGTCGAAGGCGCGTGCAAGCTGGTAATCCACGGCGCTCTTCTCCGCGGCCGGCTCCGCCGCCTCCTCGACGTCTCCGCCTTCAGGCGTCGATCCGGGAGCGCGGCCGGCGGGCGGAGTGCCTGCCGGCGCCCCTGGTGGCATCGTTGGTGCGGCGCTTCCCGGCGGCGTGCTAGCCGGCGCACGGGGATTGTCCAACGCGCCGCGCAGGTCGGCTTCCCTGCGGGCGTTCGGATCGGTCTTCAAGGCCTCGATCCGCGCCTGCTCTACGAGAATGTCGGGCTCAATGCCGACGGCCTGGATCGAGCGGCCGGAGGGCGTGTAGTAGCGCGCCGTGGTCAAGCGCATCGCGCCGTGTCCCGACAGGGGAATGATCGTCTGGACCGATCCCTTGCCGAACGACTTGGTGCCCAGAAGGATCGCACGGCCGTGGTCCTGCAGCGCGCCGGCGACGATCTCCGATGCGGATGCCGAGCCACCGTTGATCAGGACGACGATCGGCAGGCCGGCGGCGAGGTCGCCCGGCTTTGCGTTGAACCGCTGCGCATCCTCGGGTTTCCGGGCACGCGTCGAGACGATTTCGCCTTGTTCGAGAAAGTCATCGGCCACCGCGACCGCCTGCGTCAGCAGGCCGCCGGGATTGTTGCGCAGATCCAGCACGATTCCCTGCAGCTGGCCGTTGGCCTGCTTCTTCAGATCGTCGATCGCCTCCTGCAGCCCGACGTCGGTCTGCTCGCTGAACGAGCTGATCCGGATATAGCCAACCTTGCCTTCCAGGCGCGCGCGCACCGATTTGATCTTGATGACCGATCGGGTGAGTGTCACGTCGAAGGGTTCGCGGTCGGCACGCCGGATGGTCAGGCGGATGTTGCTGCCGGCAGGGCCGCGCATCTTGTCCACGGCGTCCGGCAAGGTCATGCCCAGAATCGGCTCGCCGTCGATATTGGTGATCAGATCCCCCGGCTGAAGCCCGGCCTTGAAGGCCGGGGTGTCGTCGATCGGCGAAACAACCTTCACCAGGCCGCCTTCCATGGTCACTTCGATGCCCAGGCCGCCGAAGGCTCCCTGCGTCTGGACCTTCATCTCGTCGAAGCGCTTGGCGCTCATGTAACCCGAATGCGGATCGAGCGACGACAGCATGCCGTTCACTGCCGCCTCGATCAGCTGCTCGTCGCTGGCCTGCTCGACGTAGTCCGCACGCACCCGTTCGAAGACATCGCCGAACAGGTTGAGCAACTCGTAGGTGTCGGCCTTCGTCTCCGGCCTTTCAGCGGGAGTTTCAGCAGTGTGGGCTTGAAACGTCGTGAAGAACAGCGCCACGGTGACAGCAACGACGCGACGTGGGATCATCGAACTTCCTTTGCCAGGATCGAGCGCAATCGGCCGTTCCTTCGATCGGCTGGTTCCCGCACCCCGCCAATAACAAGGGAAGGCGGCGTTCCGGACGGAGGATCTCCGACCGCCCTCTCGCCCGACGAGCAGGAAGACCTCGCCGATACCACCGATACTCGATGCAGGCAAATGTATAACGTCCGCCGCAATCGCGGATCAAGAGCGGCCGGAACCGGTCCGATCACATCGGCGCGCGCAGGCCGCCTGTGGGCGGACCGATGCGCGCCCGCTCCTATGCGTCGTCATGCCCTTTGTTCGTCGATGCTGACAAGGCTGAGGCCGAAGGCGATCGCCCGACGATCTCAGTATATATAAGAAGCATATATATTTACTGATTGTAGAGCACGACTTTGCTTTGTTTTCAAATTTTAATTATGGTAATATTATGTCAAATGTGGGAGGGTTGAATGCGGCAGATCACAGTACGGAGTCTCTTGGTTGCTGCAATTTTTCTGTCGTTGTTGGCGGGAACGAAATCAGCCACAGCAACGGACCATCTGCAGCTGATATGGATTCGCCAGGTTGCAAAAGAAATACCCAGCTTTGTGCAAAACCATGGAATTGCGACCGACGGCGAAAGCAGTGTTTATCTCTCTGCGGAAGGCCCCTATGGGACCGTGTGGCTCGAACGACGGTCTCTGGCCGGCGACCTGCTGTGGAGGCGGACACTGGGAACACCCGAATATGAAGGTAAAGCCGGCCTGGCAACAGACGAGCGGGGCCTTCAACGCCGCATCCCAGGCGGCGGCATGGATCCGTAAAATCTCCGCCGACGGTGCCGTGTTGTGGACGCGGCGTGACGTGCCTGCAAACAACTCTGGGGGAGACCTGGCTGTCGATCATCAAGGCAGCGTTTATTTCCTCGGAAGCAGCTACGACGCGGTCGCGGGTGTCTCCACCCCCTGGCTGAGAAAATACGACGACGCCGGGAACCAGCTCTGGGAGAAACGCATCGGGGAGGCCGCTTGGGGCTATGCTGCGGGAATAGATGACGGCGATAACCTGTATATATTGTGGAATAAGTACGACGAATTCTCTTCTTCGTTCCGCGAAGTCAGGCTTTCCAAATACTGTACCCGGTGTTGAAACTGCACGGCCGCTGTATTGCGGTTAGGGACCGCAGCGACAGGCCACCGAGCCGGCATTACGGCTCGGTGGCACTCGGACGGGGAGGTTGCAGAAGGCGCCGCTTCTCTTAAGCGCGGGCGGCCGATGCCTGCGCCGCGACGGCAGCTGCGGCTGCCGCGGCCGCGGCCGCGTCGCCCAGATAGCGGTCACTGATCACGTTGAGATCGGCGTCGAGTTCGTAAGCCCGCGGAATCCCGGTCGGGATGTTGAGCTCGATGATGTCCTTGTCCGAGATTTTGTTGAGGTGCTTGACCAGCGCCCGCAGGCTGTTGCCGTGAGCGGCGATCAGCACCGTCTTGCCGTCCTTCAGGTAAGGCACGATGGTGTTGGCCCAGAACGGCATCACCCGGTCGAGCGTGATCGCCAGCGACTCGGTGCCGGGCAGAATCACCGGGTCGAGGTGGGCGTAGCGGCGCTCGAAGCGCGGATGCGTCTTATCGTCGGCGTCCAGAGGCGGCGGCGGGATGTCGAAGCTGCGACGCCAGATCTTGACCTGATCCTCGCCAAACTTCTTCGCCGTCTCCGCCTTGTCCAGCCCCTGCAGGCTGCCGTAATGGCGCTCGTTGAGCTGCCAGGCGCGGACCACCGGCACCCACATCTGATCCATCTCGTCCAGGGCAATCCACAACGTGCGGATTGCCCGCTTCAGGACCGAGGTGAAGCAGATGTCGATCTCGAAGCCTTCGTCCTTCATCTGTTGGCCGCCGCGCTTGGCCTCGGCGCGACCCTTGTCGCTGAGGTCAACGTCGACCCAGCCGGTAAAGCGGTTGGCAAGGTTCCACTCGCTCTCGCCATGGCGGAGCAAAATAAGCGTCGACGTCATCCCCTCATCCCTCTCTTCGAGCCTGCTGTTGCACGGAAATGTGCCCGTGGCGGAAGGGCCCGGGCGAATCGCCGGCAGTCTATCGGGTTCGCCCGCGCGCTTCAAACGCTGCGGACTTGGAATGTCATCGCGGCTGTTGAGCGTGTCGGGACAAAGGGTGGGGTCGGCCTGCAGAAGTCTCGCTCCACCAGGCGAACCGCACGCGGAGCAGGACCGCGACACCTCCCGCCCAGCTCGCATTGACCAGGATCGATGTCACCATGTCGCGCAGATGCCAGCCATATCCGAGAGGGAGGCCGTGGAGCGGAGCCGCGACCAGCCAGTTCACCAGCGTTGGTGCGACCGCGCCCAAGGTCAGCGTCAGGGTCAGCGCCAGGATCCAGTCGTCGGCTTTGCTCCCCAGCGTTCTCAACGCGCCCACCAGAGCGACACCCCACAGCCCACCCCAGAGCGCCAGCGAAACCACGGCCGGGATGGCTAACGGTTCCGTCGGTTGAAGGGCGAACGCCGTCCTGCTGGTCAGTCCCGCAAGGCTCAGCAGCGCCAGCACGAGTTGGTGCATCGTCAGCGTGGCAACGAACCCGGCAACGAACCCCGGGAGCACCACGGTTCTCAGGCGGATACGCTCCATCAAACCACACAACGCAGGCACTGCGCCGCCAACCTCGGCATTTCCCCCTCCGGACGAACGCCACCTTACTTACCGGACTTTGACGAGCGCGAACGTGATGCACTTCACAGTCCGAAGCCGATTCACTCCAGAGGGTTTGGCGTCGGGGAGTGGCGGCGCCCGTAGTCCGACAGCGTCGCAGGAAGCTTTAAGTGCGCTTCTTCTTGCGCAAGCGTTTGGCATTGGCCGTAACCCGGCTGTGCCAGGGCGACAACAGAGCCCGAGCCTGAGCTTTGCCATTTGCGCGGACCAGCGTGACCGCCGATGACTGCGCTGCCGCCGCCTTCTCCAGGACCATGCGACGGTACTCGGCTGGGGTGCAGCGTCCCTGGGCAATCAACAAAGTGCGACGACAGATCGTCTCCAATGAGGCCGCCGTCATCTCGCTGATCATGAACGGCAAGAGGAGGGCGCGGCCCGATCGCCTTCGATGTTTGCGGACTTTCATGCCCTCGATATGGCTTGCCGGAAGCCGGACGCAACGCTGTCAATGCGCCAGAAGCGTGTGGCCAGAGTGTCGCCGGCGCCGTCGGGCATCACATCGTTGCCGCCCGGGACCGGGAAAGCGCTGCCTTCCGCGCGGTCCGTTCGGCATCGGCGGGAGTGATCGCTCGCTCTCAGACAAACACGATATCGGAGAAGTTGGCGATGTTCACGAACTCGATGAGATCGCCGTCGCTGCCGGTGAGCACGGCCACGAGGTTGCCGTCCAGGACGAAGCTGGACGCCACCGAGGCCGCGGCATCGGGCAGATCGACAACGTCGCCCTGAGCGGCGGAGTAGTCGACGATCAAATCGCCCTCGGTAACGCCGTTCGAAAGCTGATCCGCACCGTAGACGAAGACGTCGGCGCCGCCGTCTCCCCAGATCAGGTCTTCGCCGCCCCCACCGTCGATCACGTCCGCACCGGTGCCGCCGCTGATGGTGTCGTCTCCGGCGCCCCCGAAAAGGTGATCCGCTCCGCCGTCGCCGTTGATCTGGTCGTCGCCGGTCTCCCCGCTCAGCAGATCGGCACCGCCACCGCCCAGGACAACGTCGTTGCCGGCGCCGCCGCTCAGGCTGTCGGCCGCGGCGCCACCGATGAGCGTGTCGTTGTCCGAGCCTCCGTCGGCGATGAGCTTGCGCATCGCATCGACGCCGACGAGGATGTCGTTGCCGGCCCCGCCGGAAAAGAAGACATGCCTGACCGAAGAACCGGAGAGATCGCCGACGGTCAGCACGTCGTCACCGTCGTCACCGGTAACCTCGACGGTCTCGATCTCGCGGATGTCCAGGGTGGCGCTGGGCGCGCCCGCGTCAAAAACCGCGTTGGGCCCGAGGGCGTTCAACGAGAAGAGGTCGTCGCCGCCACCGCCGCGAAGGTCGGCGACATCGGCGCCGTCGCCGCCGATGAGCGTGTCGTTACCGTCACCGCCTGACCAGATCAATCGATCCGCCTGCGTTCCGCCGTCGAGCCAGTCGTTGCCGCCGCCGCCGGCCAGAACGTCAGCCCCGCTGCCGCCGTGGAAGGTGTCGTTGGCCAGTCCGCCGTCCAAGCTATCCTGACCGGAACCACCGTCGGCGATGAGGGCAACGCTCGCGGTGGACCCGTCCAGAGTGTCCTTTCCCTCGCCGCCCTCGA
>DAIQPV010000080.1:0-10510 GCA_036787145.1 Rhodospirillales bacterium | reverse complement strand
GGAGCCGGATTTGCTGGCCTTGGCATGCCGTTCGTTACCGACGAGGCCTCCCGCCAGACCGCGTTCAGCATTGCCGTCGTCGTGCTTGGTGCGAAAGTCGCTAAGGTCGACGGCCCGGTGAACCGTCGGGAGATCGATGCCTTCAAGGAAGTCTTTCGCATTCCCGCGGGTGAAGCGCGAAACGTCGCCCGGCTGTTCGATACGTCCAAGCAGGACTCGGAAGGCTTCGAGCCGTATGCACGCCAGCTCGGCAGCATGTTCCGCAATGATCCGGACCTTCTCGAGAACCTGCTGTGCAGCCTGTTCTACATTGCCCATGCCGATGGCGGCATCCGGCCGCTCGAGCTCAATTTCCTGCGCCGGACCAGCGAGTTGTTCGGCCAGAGTGCCCGGACATTCGAGCGCGTCCGCGCCATGTTCATGCAGACCGAACAGGCAGACCCCTACGCCGTGTTCGGGCTCAGCCGGACGGCGCGGGACGAGGAGGTGAAACGGACCTACCGCCAGTTGATCCGTGAACATCACCCGGACGCTCTGAGCGCCCAGGGCGCTTCGCGGGCGTATGTCGAGAATGCCAATCAAAGAATGGCGGAGATCAACGCCGCTTACGATCAGATATGCCGCGAGCGGGGTCTGAAGTAGCCGCATGGCGGTGTCCGGCGGCGCTCGCGCGCATTCGGGCCTTGCGCCTCTCGACTGGCTCGCGGCGCTGACCGTCATCCTTATCTGGGCTCTGAACTTCATCGTCGGCAAAGTCGGCGTGATGCAGATGCCTCCTCTGGCCATGATGGCGCTGCGGTTTGCGCTGGTCACGGCTCTGCTTGCCCCCTATCTGAAGCCGCTCGGCCTGCGCTGGCGGGCGATGCTGGCGCTGTCGTTTCTGCTGGGCGGCCTGCATTTCGGCCTCATGTTCTCCGGCCTCAAGGGAATCGACGCCGGGCCCGCCGCCATCGCCATCCAGTTGACGGTCCCGTTCAGTGCCCTCCTCGCGCTGGTCTTCTACCGGGAGAGGCTCGGTTTCTGGCAGATCGCCGGCATGCTGGTGGCGTTCGCCGGCGTGTATGTCCTGGCGGGGGACCCGGTGCGCGCTCCCTCCGTCGTCCACTTCCTCCTGGTCGTCGGCGCGGCGTTTGCGTGGGCTCTTGCGAACGTGCTGATCAAGCGGCTTGGCCCTATGAATTCGTTCAGCATCAACGCATGGGTGGCATTGCTCGCCTGTCCGCAACTCGCGCTCGCCAGCTTGCTACTGGAGAAGGGCCAGCTTGCGGCGATCGCGTCTGCCGACTGGCAGGCGTGGGGAGCGATTGTTTACATGGCGGTTGGCGCTTCCATCACCGCCTACGGTCTTTGGTACTATCTGATCGCCAAATATGCGATGAACAGCATCGTCCCGCTGACTTTGCTGTCGCCGGTGCTGGCTGTTGCCCTGGCCGTGCCTCTGCTTGGCGAGGCCCTGAGCCTTAACGTCGTGATCGGCGGCGCCGTGACGCTGGCCGGCGTCGCGATGATCCAGTTTCTTCGCCCGCGGCTACCGGAGCCCCCCCTGCCCTCATGATTGCCGACCTGCCCTCCCCAAACTTCGACGAACGTCCCGCCGGCACCGAGGTGGACATGCTGGTGCTGCACTACACGGGCATGCAGAGTTCCGCCGAAGCTCTGGCCAGGCTCACGGACGCGGATTCAAAGGTCAGCGCCCACTATCTCGTGGAGGAGGATGGCACCATTGTCTGCCTGGTGGACGAGGAGCTGCGCGCCTGGCACGCCGGGGTCTCGTTCTGGCGCGGCGCCACCAACATCAATGCGCGCTCGATCGGAATCGAACTGGTCAACCCGGGGCACGAATTCGGCTACCGGGAGTTTCCCAGACCGCAGATGGCGAGCCTGATCGATCTGGCGTTGGGAGTTCTGTCCCGCTGGCCGATTCCGCCGCAGAACGTCGTCGGCCATTCCGACATCGCCCCCCGCCGGAAAATGGATCCGGGCGAACTGTTCGACTGGCAGCGACTGGCCCGCGCCGGCATCGGACTGTGGCCCGACGAGGCCGACGACTGCGTGCTGGAGCGCGAGGCCGTCAGCGCCATGCTGCAGCAGATCGGCTACGAGACCGTCGAGCTTTTCGCGACGCTCAAGGCCTTTCAGCGCCACTGGCGGCCCATCCGCGTCAATGGCCGGATCGACTGGCAGACGGCGCGGCTGGCGGGAGGGCTGTGCGCGCTGCTTTCTCGCGGGACCGTCTGATCGATTCTTGTTGGACCCGCCCCTATCGGACCTTCACCTATTTGGACCTTTACCCATTGGACCTTTACCCATTGGACCTTCATCGGCGGGCTTTCGCTTCGCTGCTCCCGAACCCATGTCGATGAGCAAAGCCCCCGCGGAGTTCCCTGATGATCGACCTGCACTTCTGGCCGACGCCGAATGGACACAAGATCACGATGTTTCTGGAGGAGGCGGGCCTCGATTACCGCATCGTCCCGGTGAACATCGGCAAGGGCGAGCAATTCCGGCCGGAATTCCTGGCGATCTCGCCGAACAACCGCATGCCGGCGATCGTCGATCACGCGCCCGCCGATGGCGGGGAGCCCCTTTCAGTCTTCGAATCCGGAGCCATTCTGGTCTATCTGGCCGACAAGATCGGGCGCTTCCTGCCCACCGAGGTCAGGCCGCGCAAGACGGTGCTGGAATGGCTGTTCTGGCAGGTCGGCGGTCTTGGCCCGATGGCTGGGCAAAATCACCACTTCGTGCAGTACGCCCCGGAGAAACTCCCCTACGCCATCGATCGCTACGTCAACGAGACCAACCGCCTCTACGGCGTCCTTGACCGCCGTCTTCGGGGACGCGCATTCATCGCCGGCGAGGCCTACACCATCGCCGACATGGCCTGCTACCCGTGGATCGTGCCGTGGAAGAAGCAGATGCAGACCCTCGATGACTTCCCCGATCTGCGCCGCTGGTTCGACGCCGTGCGCGCCCGCCCCGCCACGCTTCGCGCTTACGAAAAAGGCCAGGCGATCTCCGACCAGCCGGTAGTCGATGAGGACAGCAGGAAGCTCCTTTTCGGCCAGCGGGCATCATCGAACGGGGAGTAACGTCGTCTTGAGGGCCGTCGGCCCGGGAAAAGCCGACAGGGACTCGGGAGCATCCTTGGCCGATGCGCTTGGCCGAAGCGAGCCGGCGCTTCCGCTTACTCGTCGCGGTGGGTCTTCTCCATCCGCTCGTGCCGCTCCTGGGCTTCCAGGCTCAGGGTGGCGATCGGCCGGGCGTCCAGCCGCGAGATGCTGATCGGCTCGTGGGTCTCCTCGCAATAGCCGTAGGTGCCGGATTCGACCCGCGCCAGCGCCTCGTCGATCTTCGAAATCAACTTCCGCGCCCGATCCCGCGTCCGCAGTTCCAGCGCCCGGTTGGTTTCGGCGGAAGCGCGATCGGCGATGTCCGCCTCCGTAAATCCGCCGTCCTGCAGGGCATGGAGGGTCTCGTTCGCCTCCACCAGCAATTCTTCGCGCCAACGCAATAGCTTGCGCCTGAAGTATTCGAGCATGCGCGGGTTCATGAACGGCTCGTCTTCGGACGGTCGGTAGTCCGGTGGCAGTTCCCTGGTCATGGTCATCTGCACGAGCGTCTTATTCTCCCCGCAATTGGCGCGGAATATATGATTCCCCAGGCCCGGCCGCAAGCAGTAATTCGGCCGTGGAGGCGATCAACCCCTTGAAATCGTCGCGAAATCCGGAGGTCTCGGTCAGCCGGCTGCCGACGCCGATCGGATCTGGGAAGCGCGCGCAAGCTTTGCAAGTTCCACTTCGGCGCGCAGTTCTATTTCCCGCAGAATGGCATCCAGCCCTTCCTCACCCGTCTCCCCTCCCGGTTCGTGCAGCACCGCGGCAAGGGCATGCAGCCGCTGCGGCGGCAACGCCCCCGTCAGGACGTCAGCCCGCAGGCTCTCCAGGCGGTCCAGCAGGTCCGCGCCCCGACGCGCCGCCAGCGCGCGACGACCGGCGTGGCCCTCTCCCCCTTGCTCCTGAACATCGAGCAGGGCCATCAAGCCCGAGGGCGCCTCGACCCAGGACAGCTCGCCGGCCGCCGAGGTCCCACCATCCAAATGCCGGGCGAAATCAGCAGGCTGCGACGAGCGCGCAGCCTTGCGCCGCGATGGTTCACAACGCGCCGCGCGGTCGAGCGATGAAGTCCGCATTCTGCCTCGCAACAAGCGGAAATGATCCGCCATTCTGCCGATTAACCTTGAAGAAACGGTAAATGCACCAGCAGCGCCCACAAAGCCGTTGCATTGCCGAAACCGTTTGGTAGGGTTAGGCCCTTATCGAGAATGAGAATTATTCTCATATCGTACGGGACCCTCGACATGATCCACAAACGCGTCGGCCACTTCGCACTTTGCGTCCTTGCCGTGATCCTCAGTCTGCCGACTTCCCTCCGCGCCGCCGGCGAAGTGAATATTTATTCGTTCCGCCAGCCGCAGCTCATCCAGCCGATCATCGGTCGCTTCCAGGCTGTTACGGGAATTGCGGCCAACGTCGTCTACGCCGACAAGGGCCTGGTGGAGCGGCTGAAAGCGGAAGGAGCGAACAGCCCGGCCGATGTGATCCTTACGGCCGATGTGGGGAACCTCAATGACCTGGTCGAGGCGGACGTTCTGCAGGGGGTTCTCTCGGAAATCCTGGAGGCGAATATCCCATACCAGTACCGCGATCCTGAAGGACGCTGGTTTGGACTTACGATGCGGGCGCGCGTCATCTATGCCAGCCGCGAGCGGGTGAGCCCGGATACGATCAGCCGCTACGAGGATCTGGCGGACCCCCGCTTCAAGGGTCGGGTGTGCTCGCGCTCCGCCAAGCAGGTTTACATGGTTTCGTTTATCGCCTCGCGGATCGCCGAGTGGGGCGAGCCGCAGACGGAGCGCTGGCTGGAAGGAGTAAAGAGCAACCTCGCTCGCAAACCGCAGGGCAACGACCGGGCCCAGGCCAAGGCGATCGCCGAGGGGGAGTGCGATGTGGCGCTGGGCAACACCTACTATTACGGCGCCATGCAGGCAAATCCGGAGGAGCGGGCGTGGGCGGAGGCAACCATCCTGATTTTTCCCAACCAGGCCGACCGTGGGACGCACGTCAACATCAGTGGCGCCGCGGTTACGAGCGCGGCGAAAAACCGCGCCGAAGCGGTTCGCCTGCTCGAATTCCTGAGCGGCGATGAGGCGCAGGGCCTTTACGCCGAGCAGAACTATGAATACCCGGTCAAGCCGGGCGTGGAGCCAAGCGCGATTGTCGCCTCCTGGGGGCCCTTCAAAGCCGATACCATCCCCCTGGTCGAGGTTGCGCAGGAACGGGCTGCCGCCAGCCGTCTGGTGGATCGGGTCGGCTTTGACGAAGCGGGCGGCTCCTGATCCACCGGGAGCTTCGATCAAGCCACCTGAATGACTTACAGCGATGGCCGAGGTTCGCGAACGAGTTAGCCCAGGCGCCTTGGCCCGGTCAGCAGCCGATTCCGTCCGAAAGGTTGGCCCCGACTGCTGGTCGGGCGCGGCGCTGTGCATCTCGGCGCTTGTCACCGTGCCGCTCGCCGGAGTCGTGTGGCTCGCCCTTTTTCCAACCGACGGCATCTGGTCGCATCTCGCCAGCACGGTGCTGCCGCAATACCTGCGAACGACGCTTTTGCTGATGGCCGCGGTTTCCGGAGCGACCCTGGTGGTCGGGGTGGCCACCGCCTGGCTCACGACGCTCTGCGATTTTCCGGGACGGAGGATATGCGAATGGGCGCTGCTGCTGCCGCTGGCGGTGCCGGCCTATGTCGCAGCGTACATCTACACCGACCTGCTGGAGTTCGCGGGCCCGGTCCAAGTCGCGCTACGCGAGTTGTTCGGATGGACATCGCGCCGCGACTACTGGTTCCCCGATATCCGCTCGCTGCCTGGTGCTGCGGCGATGCTTACCCTGGTCCTCTATCCCTATGTCTACCTGCTGGCCCGCGCCGCCTTTCTCGAGCAGTCGATCTGCGTGCTGGAGGTGAGCCGCACGCTCGGCCGCAGCCCGTGGGGCAGCTTTTTCGGGGTGGGGCTGCCGCTGGCGCGGCCGGCCATCGTTGTCGGCGTGTCGCTGGTCATGATGGAGACTTTGAACGACTTCGGCACCGTTCAGCATTTCGCCGTCTCGACGCTGACGGCCGGTGTCTATGACGTCTGGCTGAACATGAGCAGCACCGCCGGCGCGGCACAACTCTCCCTCGTGATGCTGGGGCTCGTCCTGGGCCTGATTGCGATGGAACGGCTGGGTCGCCGCAGCCGCCGCTTCCACCACACCACCTATCGCTGGCGCCCGGTGCCGCGCCGTTCGCTGCGCGGCGGAGACGGCATCTTCGCCTGCGCCGCCTGCGTCCTGCCCATCATCCTGGGATTTGCGGTCCCGGCAGGAGTCCTCATCGACTATACGCTGCGCTCATCGCACCGCTTTGGAGGGCGCTTCTGGACCTATCTCTGGAACAGCCTGACGCTGTCGTCATTGGCGGCGCTGCTGGCGGTCGCAACCGGCCTGCTGCTCTGCTACACTGTCCGGCTGGGCGGTGGCCCGATCGTGACCACCGCCGTAAGGCTCGCGAGCATTGGTTATGCCCTGCCGGGCGCAGTCCTGGCGGTGGGCATCGTCGTCCCGTTCGCCCTGTTCGACAATGCCCTCGATCGCCTGCTGCGCGACAGTATCGGGATTTCCACCGGGCTGCTGCTCAGCGGTTCGCTGACGACGCTGGTTTTCGCCTATACCATCCGCTTCCTGGCGCTGGCACAGGGCGCCTGCGATGCTGGCCTTTCGAAGATCACCCCCCGCATGGACGGCGCAGCGCGCAGCCTTGGGCTTGCTCCCGGAGCCATGCTGGTTCGCATCCACCTCCCGATGCTGCGCACCAGCCTGTTGACGGCGGCAATCCTGGTTTTCGTCGACGGCATGAAGGAGTTGCCGATGACGGTGCTGTTGCGGCCCTTTAACTTCGAGACCCTGGCCACGCACGTCTACCAATACGCGTCGCACGATCAGTTTGAGCAGAGCGCCCCGGGGGCGCTGGCTATCGTCGCTTTCGGCATGCTGCCGGTTTATCTGCTCAGTCGGACGATCGCTGCCGGGCGTCCGGACCAGCGCGGATAGCGGGCGCACCGGTGGGGTTGCGACTGGACAATGTCTGGCATCGCTACGGCAGGCTGACCGTCGTCCGCGACGTGCACCTCGCCGTGCCTCCGGGTGAAGTTGCCTGCCTCCTCGGCCCGTCCGGATGCGGCAAGACCACGCTTCTGCGGCTGGCCGCAGGGCTCGAGCCGCTCGCTCGCGGCCGGATCGTGATCGGCGGACAAACCGTCGCCGAAGGGACCCCCTCCTTTTCGCTTCCGCCGGAAGCACGGCGCGTCGGCCTGATGTTCCAGGACTATGCGCTGTTCCCCCATCTGACGGTGGGTGAGAACGTGACCTTCGGCCTGCCGCGGCGGGCCGAACGGCGGGCCTGGGTGATGGGAGCCCTGCAGCGGATGGGCTTGGCAGCCGTCGCCGGCAGCTATCCCCACATGCTTTCCGGGGGGCAGGCCCAGCGATGCGCGCTGCTGCGTGCCCTCGCGCCGGATCCGCAGGCGCTGCTGCTCGATGAGCCGTTTTCCGGCCTCGATGTCACCCGCCGCGCCCAGGTGCGCGAGCAGACGCTGGCCTTCCTCAGGGAGAGCGGGATCGCAACCCTGATCGTCACCCACGATCCCGAGGAAGCGATGTTCATGGCGGACCGGCTGTGGATCATGAACGAAGGCGCCATCGTTCAGGCTGGGGTCCCGGCGGAAATCTACCTCCGCCCCACGAACGCGTTCGTGGCCGGCCTGTTTGGCCCGCTGAACAGGCTGGACGCCGAGGTGCGCGAGGGCCGCGTCGAAACGCCGCTCGGGCCGCTGGATGCGGGCAACCTGCCAGACTCGAGCCGCGTCCGGGTGCTGATCCGGCCCGAGGGACTACGGGTCAGTCCCGCCACGCAGGGGCAGGGCCGCGTGGTCACGGCGCGGTTGCTCGGACGCTGCTCGCATCTCAGGATTGCCGTCGCCGGCGCCCCCGAACTGCTGCAGGCGCTCGTCCCGAGGGTGCTTCTGCCGGAGGAAGGCACGCCGGTCGCCATCGAGATCGACGCGGATCAGGCCTTTGTGTTTGCCGCTGAGTGACCCGCGGCGCGGCAAATTCTGCCGGGCCGGCAGCAAGTTCCCTGACGGATGCGCCCCCATTCTTCCTCGACGCTCCGCCGGTTTTTGTTCTTAACCAATCGGTTAGAAAACTCCCGCGGTTGGTCCTGGGATTGCTTGCAGAGGGTTGGCGCCGTGTTATGCGCCGATGCATTCTGCTGGAGCACGATTTCATGGCCCTCGGCCTGTTTCAGACCTCCGTTCTCGGCATGTCGAGCCAGAGTCATGCCCTGGATGTCATCAGCAACAACATCGCCAATGCGTCTACCGGCGGCTACAAACGCTCGGAAACGGCGTTCTCGACGCTGCTGAGCGACAGCATCGCCTTCCAGCCCGGCAATCCGGACACGCCCTGGCCTTCGTCCACGCAGTCGGACCTGGGCGGGGTGCGCGCCTATGATCTCGCCCGCATTTCCGAAGCGGGCAACTACACCGCCACCGGCCGGGACATGGACATCGCGCTCCAGGGAAACGGCTTCTTTGTGCTGAACGGTGCGGTGGATGGCAGCGGCCGCACCTTCTACGGACGGGATGGCCAGCTCTCCGAGGCGACGGCCGGCACCCAGACCGTCGCGGGTCCGGACGGAGCGCCGATCACCGTCGAGCAGGGCTATCTGGTGGAAAAGAACGGCTACTTTCTTCAGGGCTGGGCCGCTGGTGCCGACGGCAGCATCGGTAGCGGAGGACCGCTGACGTCCATCCGGGTTGATCCGGACGCGTTCGCCGCTTCCGGCGAGGCAACGACGGCGGCGAAGCTGGCGCTCAACCTGCCGGCCGGCTCCGCCGCCGGCGCCGTCGAGACCTATGGCATCGACATCTTCGATTCCGCCTGGCAGCAACAGTCGCTGCAGCTGTCGTTCAGCAAGTCGGCCACGTCGCCCCTGCTCTGGTCCCTGTCGGTCAATGGATCGCCGGCCGGCGAGCTGCAGTTCGGCAGCGACGGCAAGATCCTGTCGCCGAAGCCTCTTGATCTGTCTTTGGCGTTCGCCAACGGTGCCGGCGCGGAGGATGACACGCGCGCCAGCTTCACCCTCGATATTTCCGGCTTCACCCAGTATTCCAACGACCTGGTCGCCTACGACTACACCCGTAACGGCGCCGCGCCCGGCGCCCTCGAAAGCATTCAGTTCAATGCCGAGGGGGATGTGGTCGGACAGTTCGACAATGGGCGCAGCCGGACGCTCTATCGCCTTGCCATCGCCGACTTCACCAACCCCGATGGGCTGGGAGGATTGTCCGGCAACGTCTATGAGCAGACGGCCACCTCCGGCGCCGCCATCCTCGATGGCGCCGGGGAAGCAGGCCGGGGCACCATCGCCGCCAGCACGCTGGAGAAGTCGAACGTTGATCTGGGCGACGAGTTCAGTCACATGATCCTGACGCAGAACGCCTATAATTCGTCGGCGACGGCGTTCCGGACGCTCGACGAAATGACCGAGGTCGCCCGCGACCTTTATCGATGAGTTTGGCATCTGTGAGTTCGGCGGTGCGGCGGGTCTTCCCGCCGATGCCGGGGCAGATTAAACTCGCGTTCCCCTGACCAGTCCCCGCCATCTATGTCGAGCAACCCGAGCCGCACTCTCAGCCGCCTGCCCTTCCCGGCTCAAGCGCTGGCGATCGTCGCGGCGGCGATGGCGGCGGCCGCCATCGTGCGGTATGGGCTGATTGAGCCGCCCCATTTCGCCTGGGCCTGCCAGAGCCTGGAGGTGCCCTGGTGGTGTCCGTTGCGGACGGGAGGCGTCGCAAGCCTGCGCTTTGGCGCCCTGGGGATCGCAGCGCTGCTCTGCGGCCTGGTCGCCCTGATGCGCCCCGGGCGCCGGGTGGCGTGGGCCGCCCTCGGGCTGGGGGCCGCCGGGCTTGTTCTCTACGCGCCGGAGCTTTCGGCGGGGGGCGCGCTGCTGGGAGCAATGGTGCTGCTGCGGCGATAGCGAGCGGCCGTTTGCTGCGCGGCGCGATAGACGATTACCGACAGCGAGAAAACGAGCGACGCGCCCACCCAGGCCAGCGCCTGATGGTTGGCCATGCCTTCCGAAATCGCCACACCCACGGCCCCCACCGCCAGGATCCTTGCGAGCAGCCGCTCTTCGCCCAGGTCGCCCAGGTCGCCCCGGTCGCCTGGTTCGGCCCGCTCCTCCCTCGCCCCACCCGGCGCCCCACCCGGCGCTCGTCGCGTCATCACCGCCAGCAGCAGGAACGCCAGCGCCGGCACCGCGACCAGGGCGGCAGGGAAATCTCGGTAGCGCGCATCGAACAGCAGGCAGAGGGTGGACGCCGTGGCGCCGAAGAGTGCGACGAACCGGACCGCTC
>DAIQPV010000079.1:0-10536 GCA_036787145.1 Rhodospirillales bacterium | reverse complement strand
TCGACGACGATCACCGTGTTGCCGATCTCCTTGAGACGTGTCAGCGCCGCCAGCAGCCGGTCATTGTCCCGCTGATGCAAGCCGATCGACGGCTCATCAAGAACATAGAGCACGCCGGTCAGACCGGAGCCGATCTGGGAGGCCAGCCGGATGCGCTGGCTTTCGCCGCCCGAGAGTGTTCCGGACGCCCGACCCAGCGTCAGATAGCCGAGGCCGACATTGGCAAGAAACCCGAGGCGTTCATTGATCTCGCGTAGGATGCGCCGGGCGATCTCGCGGCGCTGAGGATCAAGTGTTGGATCGAGGCCGCCAAACCATCGTGCGGCAGCTTCGATTGACATCTCCGTTGCCTCGCTGATGTCGAGCCCTGTCACCTTCACCGCCAGGGCCGCCGGCTTCAGCCTCCTGCCGGCGCAGGTTTCACAGCGGGTCACCGTGTGGAAGCGGGAAAGCTCGTCGCGAATCCAGTTGGATTCCGTTTCCTTCCAACGCCGCTCCATGTTCGGGATGACCCCTTCGAACGGCTTTTTGACCTGATAATCCCGCACGCCGTCGTCATAACGGAAGGCGAGTGCCTCCTCGCCGGAACCGAACAAGACGATGTGACGCACCTTTTCCGGCAATTCGCGGAAGGGCGTCGTCAAGTCAAAGCGGAAGTGCCGGGCGAGCGCGTCCAGCGTCTGCCGGTAATACTGCGACGTGCTGTTCGCCCAGGGCGCGATCGCCCCGGCCGCGAGCGACAGCCGGTCGTCGGGAACCACGAGATCCGGGTCGAAATACATCTCGGTGCCGAGCCCGTCGCAGGCCGGGCACGCTCCGAAGGGATTGTTGAACGAAAACAGCCGGGGCTCGATCTCGTCGATGGTGAAGCCGGAGACCGGGCAGGCGAACTTGGCCGAGAACGTGGTCCGCTCGCCGTTGTCGGCGTCCTCGGCGAAGACGAGGCCGTCGGCCAGTTCAAGCGCTGTCTCGAGGCTTTCGGCGAGCCGGGGAGCGATGCCGGGACGGACGACGATGCGGTCTACGACAACCTCGATCTCGTGCTTCTTTTTCTTGTCGAGTGCCGGGACCGCGTCGATGTCGTGCAAGATGCCGTTGATCTTGACGCGCTGGAACCCCCGCCGCTGCAGCTCCCCCAACTCCTTGCGGTACTCGCCCTTGCGGCCGCGCACCACGGGAGCCAGGAGCAGCAGCCGCCGCCCCTCCGGCATGGCCAGGACACGGTCGACCATCTGGCTGACTGTCTGGCTCTCGATGGGCAGGCCGGTCACCGGCGAGTGCGGCACGCCGATCCGCGCCCAGAGCAGCCGCATATAGTCGTAAATTTCGGTCACCGTCCCGACGGTCGAGCGCGGATTTCTGGACGTGGTCTTCTGCTCGATGGAAATTGCCGGCGACAGGCCCTCGATGCTGTCGACGTCGGGCTTCTGCATCAGCTCGAGAAATTGCCGGGCGTAGGCCGACAGCGATTCGACGTAGCGGCGCTGGCCCTCGGCGTAGATGGTGTCGAAGGCCAGGCTGGACTTGCCCGAGCCGGAAAGCCCGGTGATGACGGTCAGCTTGTCCCGTGGGATCTCGACGTCGATGTTCCGGAGGTTGTGCTCGCGGGCACCGCGGATGACGATTTTGTCCATGCCTGTTCCCATGGAGGGTCAGGCGACTAAGATAGGCCGTCTGACGGCGTTGCCATAGCTTGCCGCGATGAGACGCGTGCAGGACGGCACGGCAGTCCCGCCGAGTGGAAGCAGCAGTGCGCGGTTGCGGCTGCCGAGCCATCCCTGCCTCCTAGCCCAGAAGCGCGCGTCCATCCAGGGGCCGGGCTACACGTCCCCGCAGATCCCGGCGACGTCAATTCGGCGGGGCGGAACCCGGCGTCGGCCGGGTGCATTCGCTGGTGGCGGGCGCAGCGGCTTTGGTTGTAGTCTCGCGGCGATGCGCAGGCATGGCCGTGCCAAACGAAGTCTGCGCGCGTTCTGAACCAGCGGCGAAGTGCGATGAAAGCAGATGGCAGGATCAGTCAATAAGGTCATTCTTGTCGGCAATCTCGGTCGCGATCCGGAGGTTCGCAACACCCAGGATGGGGCGAAGATCGTCCATCTTTCGGTTGCGACCTCGGAGAGCTGGAAGGATCGCGGCTCTGGGGAACGCAAGGAGCGGACCGAATGGCACCGCGTCGTGATCTTTAACGACAGGTTGGGGGAGATCGCGGAGCGCTATCTGCGCAAGGGCTCGAAGGTGTATCTTGAGGGCACGCTGCAGACGCGGAAATGGGCCGGCCAGGACGGCCAGGAGCGATACACCACGGAAGTGGTGCTGGGCCGCTTTCGCGGCGAACTGACTTTGCTGGATGGTCGTGGCGAAAGCGGCGGAGGCGGCTACGGGGGCAGCAGCGGCAGCGGCTGGGGCGGCGGCGATGCTTACGGATCAGCGGAGGGGTCGCGCGGCGGTGGCGGGCGAGCCGACCCGGCCGGACCTCCGCCGGACTTCGACGACGAAATTCCTTTTTGAGCGGAACGCTTCCGGCGACCCTGTTTGGCCGGCCCGTGCCGGATCCGCTGCAACGGAGCATGTCCAGTCGGTCAAATAGGCCCTTGAGCCGCGCCGAGCTGAAGTCCAAAACCCGTCCTGGCGCGGGACGGGGGCGGACAGGCTGAAGCGCGACTCCCGTGCTCGATTTACCGCACGCCCCGGCACTGACGCCTTGAGGGATCCGGATGCCAATGGTTCACAGAGCAGCTTTTGCAGCCGAGCAACCCACCGCGAAACGCCAGCGGTTCGGGTTTGTTCAGCTTATTATGATAATCACAGTTGTTATACAGTATTTGTATATTTTCACATTTAATTACGCCCCGGAGACCGTCCGGTTTGTTCTGCCTGGAGCGCTGCTGGCCATTCATTTCGGAATGTTTCCGTACGCCTTGGGCAAAAAAGGGCAACTCTGGCAGGCTCTAATACTCGCATCTATTGCCATGACCATGGCATCTTGGACGATTGCACACGGAATTCACTCAACGACGGTGGAGATGACGGTTGCAGAACTGTTGCGGAGCGTGGCGCTGTTCGTCATGCCGGTATGGCTGTTGTCCTTCCCGGAGCATTTACCGCATCGTGTTCTTTCGATTATTGCGATAGTAAGCATTTTGCTCGGCGGACTTGTCGCTCTGACCGCGGCTCCTGTTTATGTCAGTGGCACTCCAAGGCTTGGGTCGATCACGGGCGGCCTGACGCAAATGCATCCAAGTGCAAAATTTATGGCGTTGCAGTTACTTGTTGTTTTTCAATACTATTACGCTCGGGCCCTAAGCCCGAAAATTGCTCTGCCAGTTATGGCGTTCGCTGCCGCGATACTCGTCGGGTACGGCGGTAGAAATGAGATGCTATTTGTTTTGGCTTATTTCGTTGGTCTTTTATATTTTAGATATCGGGGCGTGTTCGCGATCAGGTGGGCCCCTCCGGTGTTGATCCTGCTGGCCATCGTCATTGCCGCGGCCGCCCTGCATCTGGGGGACAACGTGCAGAAGTGGGGAAGCGGTCGCATCGGTGTTTGGGAACATCGTCTTGGCCTGATCTGGGGCCGGGACCTTCTGACTTTCTTGTTTGGTGGCGGCTTGGGGGCGGACCAGATTTGGAATCCGCAGTGGTGGTGGATGGACGAAGCCGCCGCCCACAATGACTTTCTGCATATCACAATGGAAAGTGGGTTGGTGGGCCTCATCGCCGCCATCATATTTATTGCAGCTCTGCTTATGCGCATGCCTGGCAACAGTAAGTCCATTGTGGTGGCGCTGATTGTTGAATCCATGTTCAGCAATGGGCAGTTCCAATCACCCCTCATCGCGTTGAACTATTTTCTGCTGGCGTCGATTTCGATCGTTTGCTGGCAACGGCGGTCCGCGCTTGATGCCTTGCGCAAGAGTCGGGAACGACGGCGTTCTCAACCGGCGTTGACCGTCGAGACCCGCGCGTGAGCTCCGTAAGACGAAGACGACCGGGAGCAGCCGCGGGATGCGGGATATCGCCGATTCCGGCGGAGCGTGCCAAGGCGTGACGGTCTGATGGGCACCACCGGGGAGCGGCTGCGCGCGGCATTTCGCGGCTCTTTCCTGCGCAGTCTCGCTATTCTTTCGTCGGCGGCGGTGATTCAGAATGCCCTGGTCCTGGCGGCATCACCGATTCTGTCGCGGCTGTTCACGCCGGACGAATTCGGGATCGCCGGGCTGATCTACGCCATCGCCGCCGTGCCGATGACCGCCGGAAGCGCGCATTATTATCTTGCCGTCACCCAGACCGCGAAGCGTGTGGAATGGATCAACGTGATCGCGCTTTCCATGTTTTTTATCAGCCTGACGTCCGTGCTTGCCGCGATCATCACCGTCATTGTTCATTTTGATCTGCTTCAGACCGGCGATACCGGTGGCCAGCTTGGCAGCCTGATCTTCTGGATTCCCGGGTCGATCTTTCTGGAAAGCAGCCTCAACATCGGGCGGATCTGGGAATTGCGGCGGGCAAACTACCGGTCGCTGTTCCGCAACCGCCTCATCGAGACGGTCTCGATGATCGCCGCCCAGGTGCTGGCCGGCTTCCTTGGCGTCGGCCCGGTCGGCCTGATCGTCGGGCGTATGCTGGGTATGGGGGCCGCCTGCGCCGATGCCTTTCTCGGCATCATCAGGAGTATCGGCCGCAGAGGCCGCCGCGCTCTCCATATCGGCAAGATGAAGCAACTCGCCCGGCGGTACTGGCGGTTCCCGGCGTATACAACGCCTGCCGAGTTGCTTGGCTCATTGAGCAGGCAGATCCCGCCGCTCTTTCTGGGCGCCTATTTCACCGTGGAAGCCGTCGGTCTTTACTGGCTGGCCAACCGCGTTCTGGAACGGCCGTCGCTCCTGTTCGGCAGAGAGATCAGCAGGGTGTTGCTGCAGGAACTCGCTGATAAGCAGGACAGCAGCAAAGAGTCGCTGGCCCTTCTGGCCAAAACCACGCTGGCATTGACAGCGCTCTCGTTGCCGCCCTTTTCATTCGTGATTTTGCTGGGGCCCTGGGTGTTTTCGGTCGCATTCGGCGATGTCTGGCTGCATGCGGGCGATTATGCGCGATGGATGTCGTTAATCTCCTTCGCGCAATTGATCGCCCTGCCGTCGCGGACCGCCGCCCTGTTCAATGGACTGCAGAGGATGCAAGCCCTGCTGGAGACCGGGAGGGCGCTGGCGGGTGCGGCGGCGATTGCGGTCGCTGCCGAACTCTCGGGCGACGACATCATCGCGATGGCGGCATTTTGCGTGGTGCAGACGGTCATTGTTCTGCTCTTCGTCCTTATCACATTCCTTGTGGCCTGGAAGCGCCGGCCGCCTCGCGCCGATCTGAACCCTTGAAGCGTCCGGCAAGACTTGCGCCGCGGCTGCGGCCGGACGCGTCCGAATCGCAGGCCGCGCGGTGGAAGACGGCTGATTTGACCTCGACCGACACCGAAATGCTGGTTGCCATCCGATTTTCCAACTATAAAAGCGGCGGCCGGTCGGGCGGTGAGCGTGCCGGACGGCAGCATTCGTGACCCGGGCGCCCCCTTACACCCAGTCGACAAACGCGTAGGATGAAGCCATGGATGCCGACACAAGAGTAACGCCGGCAAACAGCGTCGCCGCAGGGAGCGATCAGCCGGGGCCACGCTGCCGGTTTTGTGGCTCGACGCACCTGAAGACTTTCGTCGATCTCGGAATGTCGCCGCTGTGCGAGTCCTTCGTTCCGGCGGAGAAGGTGAACGCAATGGAGGCGTTCTACCCGCTGCACGCCCTGGTCTGCCAGGAGTGCCTGCTGGTGCAGCTCGAAGCCTACGTGTCCGCGTCAGAAATTTTCAGCGAGTACGCCTACTTTTCCTCTTTCGCGGACAGCTGGGTGGCGCACGTCGGCCGCTACGCCGAGCACATGATCGCGGACTTCGGCATCGACCAGAACTCGTTCGTGGTGGAGGTTGCCAGCAACGACGGCTATCTGCTGCAACACTTCGTCAACCGCGGCATTCCGGTGCTCGGCGTGGAGCCCGCGGCCAACGTGGCCAAGGTGGCCGTCGAGAAGGGTATACCCTCGGAGGTCGTGTTCTTCGGGCGCGCCAGTGCCGAGGAGCTGCGTCGCCGCTATGGCCCGGCCGACCTGATGGCGGCGAACAACGTCATTGCCCATGTCCCCGACATCAACGACTTCGTGGCCGGTTTCAAGGTGATGCTGGCAGATCGCGGGGTCTTCACGGCGGAAATCCCGCACATCGCCAAGCTCATCAAATTCAATCAGTTCGACACCATCTACCACGAGCATTTCTGCTACTACTCTCTGTATACATTGCAGAATATCCTGGCGGCGCACGGTCTGCGAGTGTTCGACGTGGCCGAGTTGCCGACGCACGGCGGCTCGCTGAGGACTTACGCCTGTCACGACGAGAACAGTGAGCGGACGGCGTCCGAGCGCCTGCTGCGTCTCCAGGAATGGGAGCATGAGCATCGGTTCGACCGGGCCGAAACTTACGTCGGCTTCGAGGAGCAGGTGCGTGAAACCAAGAGGAAGCTGCTGGAATTCCTGATCTCGGCGAAACGGGCCGGCAAGTCCGTCGTCGGTTACGGGGCGCCCGGAAAGGGAAATACTCTGCTGAATTACTGCGGGATCCGGCAAGACTTCCTGGACTACACGGTGGACCGCAATACGTATAAGCATGGAAAGTACACGCCTGGCACGCATATTCCGATTTATCACCCCGACAAGATCAGCGAGACCAAGCCGGACTACATTCTGATTCTCCCATGGAACCTGAAAGACGAGATCACCGCCCAGCTTGCCTACGCGCGCGAATGGGGTGCGCGTTTTGTCGTGCCGATTCCGGAGGCGACTGTTCTCCCCTGATCTTTCTTGCCACCTCTCGGCAGTTGTAAATCAGGTGCCGACAGAGCGCCACCCAGTGGACGATCGGCAATCGATGTTGCAAGCATCTTCCGCATTCAAGGAGAGCCAATGAAGAATGCTCAGGACGTCCTAGATACGGATCTAGCCTATATTTGCGGCAACCTTGAGGAGGAATTTTCTGCCATTGCCGGCAAAGATCTTCTGATCGTCGGCGGTGCAGGTTTCTTAGGATATTATCTCGTCCAGTCGGCGCTTCATTACAACCAGGGGGCTGCCAACCCGATCCGCGTCACGGTCTACGACAATTATGTCCGGGGCGTACCGCAGTGGCTTGACGACCTGTCGGGCGACCCGAACCTGACGCTGGTGAGGCACGACATCACCCGTCCGCTCCCGGCCGACATGCCGGACTTTTCGTACATCATGCACGGTGGCTCGATCGCTTCGCCGACCTATTACCGGCAGTATCCGATCGAGACGATGGATGCCAACGTCAACGGACTGCGCAGCCTGCTCGACTATGCCAAGAGGCAAAAGGACGTCGGCAAGCCACTGGACGGCTTCGTCTTCTTTTCCTCAAGCGAGATTTACGGCGATCCGACACCTGAGAACATTCCGACCCCGGAAGACTATCGGGGTTACGTTTCGTGCACCGGTCCTCGCGCGTGCTACGACGAATCCAAGCGCTACGGCGAGACCTTGTGCGTGAACTTCGCGCAGCAGCACGGATTGCCGATAAAGATGGCGCGGCCCTTTAACAATATCGGCCCGGGCCTCAAGATCACCGATCGGCGGGTGCTCCCCGATTTCGCGCGCGATATCTTCGCCGGGCGGGATATCGTCATGCTGTCGGACGGAAGCCCGAAGCGGACGTTCTGCTACGTCGCCGAGGCGGTCATCGGCTATTACAAAATCCTGGTGAAGGGCCATCCGGGCGAGCCGTACAACGTCGGCGTCGAGACGCCGGAGATTTCGGTGGCCGAACTCGCAGAACGTCTGGTCGCCCTGGCCAGGGACCTGTTCGGCTACAAGGGAAGGGTGATCCGCAAGGCGTCTGCGGATGCGGATTATCTCATCGACAACCCCAACCGCCGCTGCCCGGTGATCGCGAAGGCGCGCTCGCACCTGGGCTTCAACCCCACGATCGGCATCGACGAAGCGCTGAAGCGGGCGCTCCTGTGGTATTCGGGAAATCTCGTGGCGGAGGACGCGTAATGCGGGTCTCAGTCATCGGGACCGGCTACGTCGGCCTGGTCACGGGGACATGTCTGGCCGAGAAGGGGATCGATGTCACCTGCGTCGATATCGACCAGGACAAGGTCGATAGCATCAACCGGGGCGAGCCGCCAATCTACGAACGCGGATTGGAAGAGCTGCTCAAGAAGAACATTGGCTGGCGGCTGCGGGCGACCGCCGATCTTCGGACGGCGGTGCTGCAGTCTGACGTGACGATGATCACCGTCGGTACACCGTTTCGGCCCGAGGGCGTGGATCTCCGGTTCGTTGAGGAGGTTTCGCGGCAGATCGGTGCGGCGCTGACCGACAAGCCGGATTACCACGTCGTGGTCGTCAAGAGCACGGTGGTGCCGGGAACGACCGACGGTGTCGTCAAGCCGCTGCTCGAACAGGCCTCAGGCAAGCAGGCCGGCGACGGCTTCGGCGTGGGGATGAATCCGGAATTCCTCACCGAAGGCGAGGCGGTGAGCGACTTCATGGTCCCCGATCGTATTGTCATCGGCGGTATCGATGACCGCACGCTCGATACCCAAAGTCGTCTCTACCAGGGCTTCCCCGACGTCGAGACACTGCGGACCAACAACAATACCGCGGAGATGATCAAGTATGCGTCGAATGCCTTGCTGGCGACGCTGATCTCGTTCTCCAATGAACTGGCAAACCTCGGGGCTGCGATCGGCGACATCGACACCGTCGAGGTCAGCCGGGGCTTGCAGATGAGCCGGTATCTCTCGACCGTGCTGCCGGACGGCCAGCGGTTCCTGCCGCCGATCAACTCGTTTCTTCTCGCGGGTTGCGGTTTCGGCGGGAGCTGCCTGCCGAAGGATGTTGCCGCCCTCATCGCCCACGGGCGCAATCATGGGCACGAGATGAGCCTGCTGGAGGCGGTCCTGTCGATCAACCGGCAGCAGCCCGCCCGCATCCTCGGCCTGCTCGGCAAGCACTTTTCCGATCTCGCAGGAAAACGCATCTCCGTCCTCGGCCTCGCTTTCCGGCCCGACACCGATGATATGCGCGAGTCCCCAGCCATTCCGATCATTCGCAACCTGCTCGCGCGCGGTGCCGAGGTTCGCGGCTACGATCCGATTGCGAACGACGAAGCGCGGAAGGTCTTCGGCGACAGCGTGGCCCTGTGCGCAAGCCTGGAGGAGGCGCTGGGCGACTGCGACGCGGTGGTGCTCGTCACGCGCTGGAGGGAATTCGAGACGGTGCCGGAACTGGCCGCCCGGATGAACCCGCCGCCGGTGTTCATCGACGGCCGGCGCATGCTCGACAAGACAAACTTCGCGCGATACGAGGGCATCGGCCTGTGAACGGGAACGTCATCGCGAGCGCAGCGAAGCGATCCAGTATCGGCAAGCGATCGAAAGAACTGGATTGCCACACCCGCTGCGCGGGTTCGCAATGACGTCATCGGAGTGGTTTGAGGCGTCCGTACAGGTTCGTAATGACGACGCTGTCAGGGCCCGATGCTGCGCCTGATTCCGAAACTCGGGGCCTCACCCCTGCGGGTGCTGTGCCTTGGCGCCCATTCCGACGACATCGAAATCGGCTGTGGCGGGACCATTCTCCGATTGCAGGAGGAGTACCCCGAGATCGAGTTCCACTGGGTCGTTTTCGGTGCGACGGGTCAGCGCATGGACGAGGCCCGGGCCAGCGCCGAGGCCTTCCTGGCAAAGGCCGCCCGCAAGACGATCATCCTCAAGGAATTCCGAAACAGCTATTTTCCGTACCTCGGCGAGAAAATCAAGGAGATGTTCGAAGACATCAAGAGCATCGCCAAGCCGGATCTGATTATGACTCACTATCGCGATGACTTGCACCAGGACCACCGGCTGATAGCCCAGTTCACCTGGAACGCCTTTCGCGATCATCTGGTACTGGAATACGAAATACCCAAGTACGATGGCGATCTGGGTATTCCGAATTTCTTCGTTACGCTCGATAAGCCAACCTGCGACCGGAAGACGGCACTGATTTTGGAAAATTTTCCATCGCAAGCGAACCGGCAGTGGTTCAGCGAGGACACCTTTCTCGCGTTGATGCGGCTGCGCGGCATCGAGGCGAACGCGCCGACCCGGTACGCCGAGGCTTTTTACTGCCGCAAGGCCGTTTTCTAGGGAGGGCTTCTGGTCCCCGTCGAGGGACCCGTGGCAAGTGAAGTCGGCCGGCGTCGTTCCCACATAAGCGGCAACCGGCAGTACGAGGGAGAAGACGATGAAAGTACTATACACGACCACGGCAACCGCCACCGGCGGCCGCGACGGCAAGGCGGCCACCAAGGACGGCAGCTTTTCGGTAACCCTGGCGACGCCGAAGGAGCTGGGCGGCGCCGGTGGTGCCGGCAACAATCCCGAGCAGCTCTTCGCCGCGGGATACTCAGCCTGCTTTCTCGGGGCGCTGAAATTCGTCGCC
>DAIQPV010000078.1:0-10546 GCA_036787145.1 Rhodospirillales bacterium | reverse complement strand
CTCGCGCCAGGCGGCCTTGCGTTCGCCGAAATCGGTGGCGCAAGTGCCGGCGCGTTGCCGTCGCTGATCTCGCAAACCGGGCTGGAGGTGGTTGAAATCGGTCACGATCTGGGCGGACGGACGCGGTGCGTGGCCATCTCGGCGACAAAGGCCGAGGCCTGTAAAAAATTTCTTGGAAACCAAGTGGTTCCCGTCTAGTTTCTTAGTAGTGGCGAGCGCGCCACGGGTTTTGCGCCTCAGGGCGCCGCTAATTAGCACCCCAAACGGCTGTCTTGGACGAACCTATGATCGGTTTGTCTTCGAGCACGGCTTGGCGCCAGAACAAATCGGCAGTCAGAGAACTCGGCAGTCAGAGAACATGGTCGGCTCTTATAACGCATCAGGTGCTATGAAACACAACGCGAACTCCAGACGGGGTCGGAACCGCGGTAACGGGAAGCGACATATCCCGCTCCGCAGCCAGACCTTTGAAAGCAGCGGCCCCGACGGCAAGATCCGCGGGACGGCGCAGCAGGTGCTGGACCGCTATCTGGCGCTTGGCCGGGACGCGTACTCGGCCGGGGATCCCATCGCGGCGGAGGCGTTCTACCAGCATGCGGAGCACTATCATCGCATGCTCAGGGCAGAAGGCGGCGACGACCGCGGCGGTCCTCGGCAGAGGGCCGATCAACAGAGCGAAGCCCCCGGCGCCGACGATTCCGGCGAGCCGGCAGCGGAAGAGTTGATGGAGGGTTCGGGACAGGTCTCGGCCTGAATCAATCGTCCTGAACCAAGCATCAGGTCGCCGGATCTTCGTCCGCCGATTTTTCGTCCGCTGGCCCGGCAGGGTCTCCGACCGCAATCGCGCCGGCGGTGACCACTCTGGCAAACACGCCACAGTCCGCATGGCCGAATCCGTCCATGAGGCTGAGGGGAATGTTCAGGTCGCGGTGTCCCGAGCCGGGCTCGACGTTGGTGGCGGCGCATCGTCCGATCCGCTCCCAGACATGCAGCCGGGCGCCACCGACATTGACATCCCGGCCGATCCAGCCGAACTCCTCCCAGGGATCTGTGCCTTCCAGATAGACGTTGGCACGGAAACGCAGCGGATCAACGGGGCGCCCGACCACACGCTCGATATCGCGGATGCTGGCTAGGCCGATGATGGAAAGGCCGGGTTCCGGCTGGTCGGAAAGCATTGCCCCCTTCTCCGAGCCGACGAATCGGGGCGGTGCCGCCAGCTCGTTCTTCAGGTAGGCGCGGAAGAACTCTTCGATCATTGCCCGGCCGATCGGTGTTGCCACGGCGCCCTGCGCAACGTTGCGATCGTTGCGGCGGATCGAGAGGACGTGCCGGCCGCTGTCGTACCGGGCGTCGAGTGCCGCGAGCCGCTCGTGCCGGACCAGCGTGGCGAAATGGCTTTTCGAAAGCCACGTCGGCCGGAGCGGATCAATGCCCGCGGTCGACAGCGCGAGCGCAAAGACGCGATCCAAGGGAAGGCCGCGGCCCGGCGTCAACTCCGCGGCACTCAAGGCCTCGCCGTTCAGCCCCTTCACCGGATAGCGATACAGTCTGGCAACGACAGGTGGCATGGCGCCCGACGCTCGCAGCAGCGGACCTCCGTGTCAACCTTCGGCAGCGCCGGGTAGGGGTCTGTTTGAAATTGCGGAGCGCTGCGGGGAGAGGGGAGAAGCCGTGCCGAGGCTTGCCTTCGCCCCAGGCACGGCCGCCCTTGGTAGGGTCTTAAAAGCCCGATGCCTACGGCAGCGCGGGGACAGTATCTTATATATCCCTTGATTTGTCAATGGATTCATGCCTATTGCGAAGAGTACACATGCCCGTATCGCCTGTAGCGAGTCGCTATCAAGCACCGGGCGCAAGTACTTACGCTTTCCTTCAAAATTCTTTGGGTCACGAATGAGGTCCAGTCTTTTGAAGGATACTGTTGCTAGCATATCTGCCTTCACCCAGACGACGGTTGAGTCCCATGGAGCAGGAAGGGCAGGCGATAATATTATTCTACAATGGTACCGTTCCTCTGAGTCAGGCTGAGTTGTGCTTAACGGCACTACCGTGCACAAACCGTTTCTGCGGCGGAGTCGTGGAGAAATAACCACGACTGGCCGCCGCTTAACCATTTCAGGGACGATGAATCCGGTATTGTAATCGCATATCAAGATGTCGCCGGGATTTCGGTGATAATTGATTTGCAACTTTGGCCTCTTATGAGTCTTGGATCTGAACTTGACGTCTATACGGCCCGCGCTTCTTTCGGCGGCTGGTCCGCGTCCATCATCTCGACCAGTTCTTCCCAACTTCAACGAGCAACTTGGAGACGGTGTTGATGCTGGTGTCGGTCAGCCGAGAAACAGACCGCATGGACGAGCCCTCGCACAGCAGGTTGAGGATTTGGGGGCGCTTGGAACTGGGAGCTTGTTCATGTACGATATATAAATTTAATTCGTCGAAAAGTAAATTATATATCGTCTTACCGACGATATGAAATAGGATAACCGACCATGATCCATGCGCCACCAGGGCTCAATGACGCTGACTTGAAGGTGATCGATCTCATCGACCAGCAGCGCGCCACCTTGAGGCATCACATCAATCAGAATCCGGGCAGGTGGGAAGGCTTCCTTCGGCGCAATACGTTCGCAAGGGCCATGCAGGGGTCAAATAGCATTGAGGGCATCAATGCCAATTTGGATGAGGCTGTCGCAATCGTCGATGATGAGAAACCGGAGACTTTAGAAGAAGAGACTGCCAAAGCTCTTGGTGCATATCGGCTTGCCATGACCTACATCATGCGCACACATAATGATCCGCACTTCGAAATCAATCTGCAACTAATAAGAAGCCTACACTATATGATGTTAAACTATGATTTAACCCGCTTGCCAGGCCAGTGGAGAACTGGCGCAATTTATGTTGTGAGGGAAGAAACAAGGGAGTCAGTGTATGAAGGGCCAGACGCGGACCTTGTTCCTGAGCTGATGGCAGAATTGGTATATCAGATCAATGAAATACCTAATATGCCGCCAATGATAAGAGCGGCGATGGCTCATCTGAATCTCACTATGATACATCCTTTCAAAGATGGGAATGGCCGCATGGCCAGAGCAATTCAGACGCTTGTTCTAGCGCATGATGGAATCCTATCCCCTATATTCTGCAGCATAGAAGAGTGGTTGGGTCGAAATACGCAAGCATATTACGACGTTCTGGCTCAAGTTGGCCAAGGATCGTGGCATCCAGAAAATGATGCTCTTCCGTGGGTCCGATTTTGCCTTGTGGCGCACTACCAACAAGCATCAACGTTAATTAAGCGGAATGCTGAGATTGGGCGTACTTGGGATGAGATCGAAAAACTTGCCAATGTGCATGGCCTTCCTGAACGCAACCAAATTGTTTTGATGGATGCCGCATTTGGATATAAGGTGCGAAATGCAAGGTATCGCGAAGAACACGAAATATCTGAGGTCGTTGCGAGCAGAGATCTTAGGAGGCTGTGCGATATAGAGCTTTTGGTTCCCATAGGAGAAAAGCGTGGCCGCTATTATGTCGCCGGTAAAGCCATCACGGAAATCCGCAACCGCTGTCGTGATAGGACGCGCGCCCCTAACCCATACCATTTGCTTTCGCAGGAAATGGCGGTTCCCGCAGGGGTACAGTTGGATCTACCTGGGCTGGGGTGATTACAACTAGTCAGCCGATCACAGCTTTCTAGTCATGTCAGCCCTCTTCTACTGGACCGGTGAATCATTATGTTTAGTGCCTTCCTCGATCTCTCCCATCGCGATCCGCATGATGTGCACGGCGTTGCCGATCACGTCGGCCGGCCGCTTCTCGCCCTTCGGTCCTTTCGGCAATGACTTCCTCCGGTCTCCGGGGCGGCGATTCGACGCCGCGTCAAGAGGGGCGGATTTCAAACTGAGACACTACCCAGCGCCCCCGTTGGTCTTTGCCGGCAAGGCGGGCGCTTTCAGGTCTTCGGCCGGCAAGGCCACCGCCCGGCCGCGGGCCGGCGGCCGGGTCGGCAGCGGACCCACCCCCGAGAGCTTCGCCTGCAACTCGACGGCGCGGGCCGCCGCGGCGAAATGCCGGTCGTCCACCGCCCGCCGGTAAATCGTCTCCAGCTTGCCCAGCAGCACATCCACATTGCGGCAATGGGCCTCCGACGTTTCCCGTTGAATCTCCGCAATCCGGGCGGCGATGCGGGGGTGCCGCAGCAGACGGTAGCCGGCGTTGCGTGCCGACGCCGGCGTATAGCCGGCCACCTTGGCGGCAACGGAAGCGTTGGCCGTTTCGATGAAAGCGCGGCAGAACCGTTCGTGCCTCGGCTTCAGGCGGCCCATACTTTCCTCAAGAGATCGCTTAGCCAGGAAATTAAGCCTATTATCTCGACACTGTCAAGCGCTTCCCCTGGCCAGCGCGGCTCAGGGCCGCCAGCGGCGCAGCAACAGCGAATTGCCAACGACACAGACCGAGCTCAGCGCCATGGCCGCCCCGGCGAAGGCCGGACTGAGCAGGCCGAACGCGGCCAGCGGCAGGCCGAGCGCGTTGTAGACGAAGGCCCAGAACAGGTTCTGCCGGATCTTCGACCACGTCATCCGGGACACGTCCAGTGCGGCGGGGACCAGCCGCGGATCCGATCGCATCAGCGTCACGCCGGCGGTCTCCATGGCCACGTCGGTACCGGAGCCGACGGCGATCCCCACATCCGCGGCGGCGAGCGCCGGCGCGTCGTTCACCCCGTCGCCGACCATCGCCACCACGCGGCCGTCGCGCCGCAACTGCTCCACCGCCGCCGCCTTGTTCTCCGGTCTCACCTCGCCGCGAACGTCTTCGATTCCGAGTTGCCGCCCGACGGCGGCCGCAACCCGTTCGGCATCGCCCGATAGCAGGACCGCCGGGATCCGTCGCTCGCGCAGCTCTGCTATGGCTTCGGCCGCCTCCGGCCGCAACGGATCGGCCACGGCGGCGAGCCCCACCACGCACCCGTCCATCGCCAGCAGGATTGCCGTCCGTCCCGCCTGCTCGATCTCCGACAGCGCCGGAACTGCTTCCGAGATGTCGAGGCCATGCTCGCGCATCAGCGCGGCATTGCCGATCAGGACGAGCCGTCCGTTCCAGCGCCCGGAAACGCCCATCCCCGGCCGTGCGCGGACATCCCTCGCCGCATCCGCCGCAATGCCCCGCTCGGCGGCGTAATCCACGAACGCACGCGCCAGCGGATGCTCGCTGCCCGCCTGAACCGCGGCGGCGGCGCGCAGAAGTTCGGGTTCATCGGCATTTAGTGCCGTCAGCGACAGCAGTGTCGGCCGGCCCAGGGTCAGCGTCCCGGTCTTGTCGAAAACGACGGTGTTGACCCGATGCGCGCGCTCGAGCGCGTCCACATCGCGAATGAGAATGCCGGCGCGCGCCGCGGAACCGGTGCCGGCGACCAGCGCCGTCGGTGTCGCCAGCCCCAGAGCGCAGGGGCAAGCGATCACCAGGACCGACACGGCCGCGACAAGCGCCGGCTCCAGATCTCCTCCCCAGATCAGCCACGCCGCGAAGCTCAGCACCGCCAAGGCCACGACGACGGGCACAAAGACGGCGCTGACCCGGTCCACCAGGCGCTGCACCGGGGCCTTTCCGGACTGCGCGTTCTCCACCAGGCGGATGATCTGGGCGAGCGTGGTGTCGGCGCCGACGGCGGTCGCCCGCAACCGGAGCAACCCCTGGCTGTTGATGGAGCCGCCGGTGACACCGCCGCCCGGCTGCTTGAGCACCGGCAGGCTTTCCCCGGTGATCAGCGATTCGTCCAGTTCGCTTTCCCCCTCCAGCACCTCCGCATCGACGGGAACGCGCTCTCCCGGCCGCACAATGACGATGTCGCCGACCACCACCCGGTCGATGGGCAGCTCCTCGACCCGGCCAGCGCGTTCCACGCGCGCGCTCTGCGGCCGCAAAGCCATCAGCTCGCGGATGGCGGCGGTGGCGCCGCGCTTGGCCCGCGCTTCCAGCCACTTGCCGACCATCACCATGGTCAGCACCACCGCCGAGCCCTCGAAATAGAGATGCCCGTGCGCGTGCTCGCCGCGCAGCGCCACCATCGCGATGCTGAATCCCCACGCGGCGGTGGTTCCCAGTGCCACCAGCACGTCCATGTTCCCCGAGAGGTTGCGCAGCGCTTTCCAGGCCCCGCGATAGAACCGCCAGCCGACGATGATCTGCACGGGAGTCGCCAGCATCGCCTCGCCGACCGGGCTGAGCCGCCAGGGCAAGCCCACCAAGCCGCCCAGCATCTGCAAGAGCAGGGGCAGGGTGAAGGCCACGGCGAAAACCAAGAGCATGGTGTCGCGACGCGCGGCGTGCTCCTCCGCTTCGTCCGCGGGTCCAGCCGCCCTCGAAACCTCGGCCGCATCCGAGTGAACCGAAGCCCGGTAGCCCGCGTCTTCCACGGCTTCGACCAGCCGCGACGCATCGGTGGCCTCCGGCGTCGCGGCCACCTCGGCGCGCTCGAGCACCAGGTTGACGTCCGCGGTGATCACCCCGGGCACCCGCCGCAGCGCTTTCTCGACGCGGCCCGCGCAAGCCGAACAGGTCATTCCGCCGATATCGAGGGCGATGCGGGCGGTTCTGGCTCCGGGAGGAGCAGCCGATGCAACGGTCGGGGAAAGCGGGTTCATCGCTCACCATGCGGTTTGGGTATGAGAGGGATTTCCAGCTTGGAAAATGGGGGCAAAAACGGCCGGCGCCACGCTTCGCCTAAAAATAGGCCATCTTTGACCAAACGCATATTTTTTAGCCAGAGCGTCCGGGCGCCCAGCCCAAAAAGCAGCCCTCCGGGGTCTTGGTGATTGCGAAGCACTCGCTCTGGCACCCCAGCCGGCCCCGGGAGGCGCAGGCTGGGGAAGTGGCCTTCTTCTTGCGTACTCGGCTCCGGCGCCGCAGAGCGCCCGTTCGCACGAGGAGATTTTCAGATGAAAAAGGTGTTAGCCGCGCTGGGCGTGGCCGGAATTCTGCTATCCGGCGGGCTCGATCGTGCCGTGGCGGAAGAAACCATCAAGGTGGGCGTCCTGCACTCACTGTCGGGGACGATGGCCATCAGCGAGACCACCCTTAAAGACGTCATGCTGATGCTGATCGCAGATCAGAACAAGAAGGGCGGCCTCCTCGGCAAGAAGATCGAGCCGGTGGTCGTCGATCCCGCGTCCAACTGGCCGCTGTTCGCCGAAAAGGCACGCGAACTTCTCCAGAAGGACAAGGTCGATGTGGTTTTCGGCTGCTGGACTTCGGTTTCACGGAAGTCGGTGTTGCCAGTGTTCGAAGAGCTGAATGGCTTGCTGTTCTACCCCGTGCAGTATGAGGGCGAAGAAAGTTCGCGGAACGTGTTTTACACCGGTGCTGCGCCAAATCAGCAGGCGATCCCGGCGGTCGAATACCTGATGAGCCCGGAGGGCGGTGCCGCGCAACGCTGGGTGCTGCTGGGCACGGATTATGTCTATCCGCGCACGACGAACAAGATTCTGCGCGCCTTTCTGAAGACGAAGGGCGTCGCCGATGCCGATATTATGGAGAATTACACGCCGTTTGGTCATTCAGACTGGCAAACGATCGTCGCCGACGTAAAGAAATTTGCCTCGGCGGGAAAGAAGACCGCCGTCGTTTCGACCATCAACGGCGACGCCAACGTGCCCTTCTATAAGGAGTTGGCGAATCAGGGCGTCAAGGCGGATGAAATCCCCGTCGTCGCCTTTTCGGTCGGCGAGGAGGAACTGGCGGGCATCGATACGGCTCCGCTGGTCGGCCATCTCGCCGCCTGGAACTACTTCATGAGCGTCGATACGCCGGAGAACAAGCAGTTCATCGCCAACTGGCACAAATTCATCAAGAATCCCAAGCGCGTCACCAATGATCCGATGGAGGCCCATTTCATCGGCTTCAACATGTGGGTGCAGGCGGTCGAGCAGGCGGGGACGACGGACGTCGATGCCGTCCGCCAGGCGATGTACGGCCAGAAGGTGAAGAACCTGACCGGCGGCACCGCCGAGATGCATGTCAATCATCATCTGTCCAAGCCGGTGCTGATTGGCGAGATCCAGCCGAATGGCCAATTCCAGGTTGTCTGGCAGACGAAAGGCGAAGTGATCGGCGACGCCTGGTCCGACTTCATCCCGGAAAGCGCCAAGCTCACCGCCGATTGGACCTTCCCATGGGTCTGCGGCAACTGTGAAAAGCCAAGGTTCGGCGCCCAGGTGCCGGCCGGCCTGTAACCCTGAGGGCGGTCGCGGGAGCCAGCGCATGACGATCCGGCCAAGAGTGCGCCTGCTTGTGGTGGCGGCTTTCTGTGCGCTGGTCCTTCCGGTGATCCGGCCGGCCGGCGCACAGGACCTCGCTCCTCTCGTACAGCAACTGGCGGCCGGCGACTTCTCGGCGAAGATCGCCGCTGTCGAGGCTCTGGCCGCCACCGGAGATCCGCAGGCGGTGCCGGTGCTGGACGCGATGCTCGCCGGCCGCCTTGCTGTCCGTACCGCCGACGGCCAGGTGGTGATCACCGAGCCGCGTGGCCAGGTGCTGCTGCTCTCCGATCCGCTGACGGGAGCCGCACTTGGCGAAGCGGACAAGGCGGCCGTCGATCCGGTCATCGTCAACAACCGGCTGCGCGGCACGCTCCGCGGGGCGCTGGGCAGCCTGACCCTGCTCAGCCCTGACGCGGCGCGACGGCGTGAGGCGGCCGATGCCGTTTTCCGAACCCGCGACCCCGGCCTGCTTGCGCTGCTGATGCGGGCTCAGGCACGGGAGTCGGATAGCGGCGCACGCACGCGGATCGACCGGGCGCTGGCGGCGGTGCAGGCGCAGGGTGCCGCGAATCCCGCCGAGCGCATCGCCGCCGTCACCGCGCTGGGCGAGTTCCCCGATCCGGAAGTGCGCGCGCTGCTGGGCGCTATCGCCGCGGCTGATGCCGACCCGGCGGTGCGGGCGGCGGCGCTGGCGGAGCAGCAGGGGGTGGAGCAGCGCCTCGCGCTGTGGGGCGTCCTCGGCAATGTCTTCCAGGGGGTCAGTCTCGGCTCGGTGCTGCTGCTGGCCGCGGTCGGCCTCGCCATCACCTTCGGCGTGATGGGGGTGATCAACATGGCGCATGGCGAAATGGTGATGCTGGGGGCATACACCACGTTCGTGGTCCAGGAGCTGTTCCGCACCTATGCGCCGGCCGCCTTCGATGCCTCGGTGATTGTCGCGATTCCCGCTGCGTTCATCGTCACCGCGCTGATCGGCATCGCCATTGAGCGCGGCATCATCCGCTTTCTTTACGGGCGGCCGCTGGAAACGCTGCTGGCCACCTGGGGGTTGAGCCTGATCCTGCAGCAGGCGGTTCGCACCTTCTTCGGGCCGAGCAACCGCGAAGTCGGAAACCCCTCGTGGATGAGCGGAGCCTGGGACTTTGGCGTGCTGACGCTCACCTACAACCGCATCTGGATTATCGTTTTCAGCATCCTGGTGTTCGCCGCGCTGATGCTGCTGATCCGCGCCTCCTCGTTCGGCCTGGAGATGCGGGCGGTCACCCAGAACCGGCGGATGGCGGCCGCGATGGGCATTCGTACCGGTCGGGTGGACGCACTGACGTTCGGGCTCGGCTCCGGCATCGCCGGAATGGCCGGCGTCGCGCTCAGCCAGATCGACAACGTCAGCCCCAACCTCGGGCAGTCCTATATCATCGACAGCTTCATGGTGGTGGTCTTCGGCGGCGTCGGCAACCTGTGGGGTACCCTGGTGGGCGCCCTCAGCCTTGGCCTCGCCAACAAGTTTCTGGAGCCCTACGCCGGCGCGGTGCTTGCCAAGATCCTGATCCTGGTTGCGATCATCCTGTTCATCCAGAAGCGGCCGCGCGGCCTGTTCGCGCTCAAGGGCCGCGCGGTGGAGAGCTGAGAGACCGGATGGAACTGTCGCATGCCAGATCTCCGAATCATCCCAACCGTCATGCGCGGACTTGTTCCGCGCCTCCACGCCGCTCCGCCTGGCCCGGCAGCGGCAAATCGTGGATGGCCGCAACAAGCGCGGCCATGACGACGGCGGGTAGAACCGTTGAGGGGGGTGAGGCATGACACCTTCTCGTCCCTCTGGCCTGTTGGGCGGCACTGGCGTCGCCGCCGTTCTGACCGTCGCCGTGCTGCTGGCCGCCGCGGTTCTGGTTCCCCTGTGCAATCTGACGCTGCCGGCCGACTCGCCGTTTTATGTGCCGACGTGGGTCGTGAGCCTCGTCGGCAAGTATCTGTGCTTTGCCCTGCTCGCCCTCAGCGTCGATCTGATCTGGGGATTCTGCGGCATCCTCAGCCTCGGCCATGGTGCCTTCTTCGCGCTCGGCGGCTATGCCATCGGCATGCATCTGATGCGCGAGATCGGCACGCGCGGCGTCTACGGCAACCCGGTGCTGCCGGACTTCATGGTGTTCCTCAACTGGTCCGAGCTGCCGTGGTACTGGCACGGCTTTGATTCATTCGCCTTCGCCCTGCTCATGGTGGTGCTCGTCCCCGGTCTGCTGGCGTTTGTCTTCGGCTGGTTCGCCTTCCGCTCGCGG
>DAIQPV010000077.1:0-10564 GCA_036787145.1 Rhodospirillales bacterium | reverse complement strand
CGCGCGACGCGGTCATTCTGGCGTCCATCGTGGAGAAGGAGACGGCAGTCGCGGAAGAGCGACCCCATGTCGCGGCGGTTTTCCTCAACCGGCTCCGTCTCGGCATGCGCCTGCAGGCCGACCCGACCGTTGCCTATGCGGTGCACGGCAGGAGCGGCCAGGCGCCGCTGCGGCTGAGTGATCTCCAGTATCCTTCGCCTTACAACACCTACTTTGCCTTAGGTCTGCCGCCAGGCCCGATCGCCAATCCCGGCCGCGCCTCGCTCGCGGCGGTGCTGCAACCGATGCGGACCGATGATCTCTACTTCGTTGCCGATGGCACCGGCGGCCATGCCTTCGCCCGGACGCTCGAGGAGCACAACCGGAATGTCACGCGCTGGCGCCGGCTGAGCGCCGGCATTCCCGGCGAGTAGGCGGTGGCGCCGCGGGGATCGTCCAGCGCTTTTCGACCTGAAGGTAAGAGGAATGACAACAATGGGTTTGGCCTCGATGACCGGGTTCGCTCGACAGGAAGGCCAATCCGAGGGCGCGACCTGGACCTGGGAAGTGAAGAGCGTCAATGCCCGCGGGCTGGACGTGCGATGCCGGCTGCCCGCGGGGCTGGAGGCGCTGGAGCCGCTCGCGCGGCAGCGGGTTGCGGCGGCGATGAAGCGCGGCAATGTCAGCGTCAACCTTCAGCTGGCGTGGGCGCAGACACAGCAGGCGGTGCGCATCAACGAACAGGTTCTCGCCCAGATGCTGGCCCTGGCGGCGGCTGTCGAGCAGCGCTTGCCCGGCTGCCGGCCGAGCAGCGCGGAAGGCCTGCTGGGGCTGCGCGGCGTTATTGATGTGCTGGACCCGCTGCCGACCGGCGATGCGCGCGAGGCGCTGGAGGCGGCGCTCCTCGACAGTCTCGATCGCGCTTTGGCAGCGCTGCTGGCGGCGCGTCGCTCGGAGGGGGCGCGGTTGGCTGCAGTCCTGAGCGATCAGCTGGACCGACTGGAGGCGTTGAGCGAACGGGCGCGATCGCTCGCTTCGGCCCAGCCGTCGGCGATTTTCGCCCGCCTGCAACAGCAACTCGCCGTCTTGCTCAACGAGGTGCCGGGGTTGTCGGCGGACCGGCTGGCGCAGGAGGCGGCCCTGCTCGCAGCGAAGGCCGATCCGCGGGAAGAATTGGACCGGCTCCGCGCACACGGGCAAGCCGCCGCGGGGCTGCTTCGGGGAAACGGCGCCGTTGGCCGTCAGCTTGACTTTCTCTGTCAGGAGCTCAATCGCGAGGCGAATACCTTGTGCTCCAAGTCGGGAGACATCGAGTTGACGCGCGTCGGTCTGGAGCTGAAGACGACGGTCGAGCAGGTGCGCGAACAAGTTCAAAACATCGAGTAAGGACAGTGAGTTCGTCGGACATATCATCGCCGCTGCCCGATCACGGGCTGGCGCGGCGCGGGCTGATGCTGGTGCTGTCCTCGCCCTCGGGCGCCGGCAAATCGACGATCGCCCGCGCGCTGCTCGCGCGCGATCCGCGGCTGTCGATGTCGGTGTCCGTGACGACCCGGCCGCGGCGCCCGGGAGAAATCGACGGCGTCGATTACGCGTTCATCGACCAGGCGGCCTTCTCGGCCATGCGCGCCGCCGGCGATCTTTTGGAACACGCTACTGTTTTCGGCAACAGCTACGGCAGTCCGCGTGCGCCGATCGAGCGGATTCTGGCTGAAGGACGCGACGTGCTGTTCGACGTGGACTGGCAGGGGACGCAGCAGCTGCGCGAGAACGCGAGCCCCGACCTGGTCTCCGTGTTTATCCTGCCGCCGTCGCGGGCCGAACTGGAACGCCGCCTGCACGCCCGTGCCCAAGACCCAGAAGAGGTCGTGCACCGCCGCATGGCGAAGGCCGCCGACGAAATGAGCCACTGGGCCGAATACGACTACATCATCGTCAATCACGACGTCGAACGGGCGGTGGCCGCGGTGGTGAGCATCGTCGAGGCCGAGCGCCTTCGCCGTGGACGCCAGGTCGGGCTCGCCGCCTACGTCGAGCGGATCTGCCTTGGCTGAGCGCCAGCGGTTCAACCGGCGTTTCCCCGGCATCTTGCAATAAGCGGGAGCAGGGGTTATCTAGTCCGGACTTCTCACGCGGATTGACGATCGCAGCCCAGACAGGTTGCTTCATCGTTCCGGTGCCCGGGCTTCCGGGCGGTTTCCGCGGCGGCTCAACCGGAAAACAGCGAGATCGACCGACATGTCTCTGCCGACATATACCATGCGCCAACTGCTGGAAGCTGGCGTTCACTTTGGTCACAGCACCCGGCGCTGGAACCCAAAGATGTCGCCCTTCCTCTACGGCTCCCGCAACGGGATCCACGTCATCAACCTGGAGCACACCGTCCCCCTGCTGCACCGCGGTCTGGTTGCGGTGCGCGATGTGGTCGCGGCCGGTGGCCGGGTCCTGATCGTCGGAACCAAGAGGCAGGCGAGCGAACGCGTCGCGGATGCCGCCCGGCGGTGTGGTCAGTACTACGTCAACCACCGCTGGCTTGGCGGGATGATGACCAACTGGCGCACCATTTCCAACTCGATCAAGCGACTGCGGGACCTGGATACCCGGCTTGGGGAGGGCGTGCAGGGGCTCACGAAAAAAGAAACCCTGGTGATGACGCGCGAGCGCGACAAACTCGAACGCGCGCTGGGCGGCATCAAGGAAATGGGCGGCCTTCCAGACATTCTGTTCGTGATCGATACCAACAAGGAAGCGATCGCCGTCGCCGAAGCGAACAAGCTGAACATTCCGGTCGTCGCGATTCTGGATTCGAACAGCGATCCCCATGGCATTACGTTTCCAATTCCCGGCAACGATGACGCCCTGCGCGCGATCAGCCTCTATTGCGATCTGGTCGTAGACTCCGTACTGGACGGCATCCAGCAGGAAATGGTGGCGGCTGGCGTCGACATCGGCGCATCAGAGGAGCCCGAAGATCTGTCGTTCGGGGCCGAGGACGCGCCGGATGAGGCCGGCGAACCTGCCGGCGATCAGGCCGAGCTGCCGGCCGAACTGCCGGCCGAACCGGTTTCGGGCGACGGCGCGACCGCGGCGGGCGAGCAGGGGGCGTAAGCGTCATCGGCAGTCAGGCAGCATCCGCCTGGTCACGCTGCGCATCGCTGTGGTCCCGGAAGGCCAGAAGCGGCGGCGGCCTCTGGCCGGAAACCAACTCGCGATCGTGGAGAGACGAAACAAGATGGCCGAGATCAGTGCGAGCCTCGTCAAGGCGCTGAGAGACAAGACCAACGCCGGCATGATGGATTGCAAGAAGGCGCTGACCGAGACCGGCGGCGATATCGAAGCGGCTGTGGACTGGCTGCGCAAGAAGGGTCTGTCGGCGGCGGCGAAGCGGTCCGGCCGCGTCGCCTCTGAAGGGTTGATCGGTCTATCCGTCGAGGGCACGCGCGGCGCGCTGGTCGAAGTCAACTCGGAAACCGACTTCGTTGCCCGCAATACCCTGTTCCGCGAGTTCGTGGCCGGAGTTGCCGCGCTGGCGCGCAGCGTCGGCGGCGATCTGGAGGCACTGAAGGCGGCAGAGTGGCCCGGCAGCGGACGGACGGTGGGTGCGGAGGTGACGCACCTGGCGGCGACGATCGGCGAGAACATCACGCTGCGGCGGGTCGGCGTGGTGGAGGCGTCGAACGGCGTGGTCGCCTCCTACATGCACAGTGCCGCGGCGCCCGGCCTCGGCCGCATCGGCGTGCTGATGGCCGTGGAAGCGGATACGGATGCCGCAGGGCTCGCCGATCTGGGCAAGAAGCTGGCGATGCATGTTGCCGCCGCCAATCCCATCGCACTCGCACGTGACGAACTGCCGGCCGATGCGCTGGAGCGGGAACGCGCCGTGCTCGTCGAGCAGGCCCGCGCCAGCGGCAAGCCGGAAGCGGTCATCGAGAAAATGGTCGAAGGGCGCCTCGGAAAATTCTACGAGGAGGTCTGCCTTCTCGAGCAGGCGTTCGTGATGGATCCGCAAACCCGGATCAGTGCCTTGCTTGAAGCCGCGGGCAAGGAGTTGGGGACGCCTGTGCGCATCGCCCGCTTTCTGCGCTTTGCCCTCGGCGAGGGCATTGAAAAAGTTCAGGAGGAAACGGCGACCGCGTGAGGGCGACGCAGGTCATGGGCGTCATGTCGGAAATTGGAGACGGGCAACCCACAATGTCAGCCAGCCCCGGTTATCGCCGTGTCCTGTTGAAACTGTCGGGCGAAGCGCTGATGGGCGATCAGCAGTATGGCATTGATCTGCCAACGCTGCAGCACATGGCGGATGACATCCGTGCCGTGCACGATATGGGCGTGCAGGTCTGTCTTGTGGTCGGCGGCGGCAATATTTTCCGCGGCGTGTCCAAGGCGGCGCAAGGCATCGAGCGGGCGACCGCCGACTACATGGGCATGCTGGCAACAGTGATGAATTCACTTGCCCTGCAGAGCATCCTGGAACGATCCGGTTTGCATACGCGGGTTCAGTCGGCTATTCCGATGATGACGGTCTGCGAGCCGTACATCCGGCGGCGCGCGGTTCGTCATATGGAGAAGGGTCGGGTGGTGGTCTTTGCCGCAGGGACTGGCAATCCGTTTTTCACAACGGACACGGCGGCTGCCCTTCGCGCGGTGGAAATGGGCTGCGACGCGCTGTTGAAGGGCACGCAGGTGGACGGCGTTTACAGCGCCGATCCGAAGAAAATGGCCGACGCCGAACGGTATGAGGAGTTGTCGTTCCAGGAGGTTCTGTCCCGGGACCTGCGGGTAATGGACACATCAGCGGTGGCCTTGGCGCGCGACAACGCCATACCGATTATCGTCTTCTCGATGCACAGCGCGGGCGCTTTTGCATCGGCCGTCTGCGGCACGGGCAAGTTCACGATCATCCGCTAAGGGGCCACCGGTGACGACGCTAGATATCCAAGCAATCAAGAAGGAAGCCGCCCGCAAGATGGATTCGGCCGTCGAGGTGCTGCAGAAGGAATTCGCCGGCCTGCGCACCGGTCGAGCCGCGGTCAGCCTCCTGGAGCCGCTTACGGTCGAGGCCTATGGCTCGCGCATGCCGCTCCCGCAGCTGGCGACGATCGCCGCACCGGAGCCACGGATGCTCACCGTGCAGGTCTGGGACCGCGGCATGGTCAAGGCCGTAGAGCGGGCCATTCTCGAAGGGGGCCTCGGCCTGAATCCGGCGACCGAGGGGCAGACCATACGTCTGCCCATCCCGCCGCTGAGCGAACAGCGGCGCGTCGAGATCACCAAGATCGCAGCCCGTTATTCCGAAGAGGCGCGGGTCGCCGTTCGCAATGTTCGCCGTCATGCGATGGACGAACTCAAAAAGGCGGAAAAGGATGGCGGGCTGTCGCAGGACCAGGTGCGGGACCTGGGCAAGCAGATCCAGGAGCTGACCGACCAACACATCCACGCCCTCGACGACCTTCTGGCAAAGAAGGAGAGCGAGATTTTGCAGGTCTGATAGCGTCCTTGCAGGTTTGATCATGCAGCCAGCCCAGTTGCAGTCCCCCGGAGGCCGGGCCTCGCCTCTTCACGTCGCGATCATTATGGACGGCAATGGGCGCTGGGCCGCTGCCCGAGGGCTTCCGAGGACCCAAGGCCACCGGCGCGGGGCGGAATCCGTGAAGATCGCGGCTGAAAGCGCGGTTCGCCTTGGCGTCCGCTATCTCACCCTGTTCGGCTTTTCCTCGGAGAATTGGGGCCGGCCGGACGGCGAGATCCGGGACCTGATGGGGTTGCTGCGCTATTATCTCTGCCGAGAGGTCGGTTTCCTGCAAGAGCATGGCATCCGGCTGCGGGTCATCGGTGATCGGCCGAAGCTGGCGCCAGATATCGTCGGAGCGATCGAAACGGTAGAGGCGCAGACCGCTGGCAACAGCCGCCTCTTCCTCACCATCGCGCTGAGCTATGGCGCCCGGGCGGAGATCTGTGAGGCGGCGCGCCGGCTCTGCGAAGAGGCGCTGGCCGGGCGTCTGGACCCCGCTGTTCTCGACGAGGCGCTGTTCGCCCGTCATCTGTACACGTGGGACATGCCCGACCCGGATCTGGTCATCCGGACCAGCGGCGAGCAGCGAATCAGCAATTTTCTCCTGTGGCAGGTCGCTTATTCGGAACTTGTCTTTCTCGATACATTGTGGCCCGATTTTTCGCGCCAGGACTTCGACCGGGCGGTGACCGAGTTTTCGCGTCGCGAGCGGCGCTATGGCTCGGTTTCGGCGTAACGGTGGCCATGCCGACCGTTGTTACCCGCATTGTCGCCGGCATTGTCCTCGGTCTTCCCGTTCTCGTCTTCATCTGGATCGGCACCCCCGCCTTTGAGGCGATGGTAGCGCTGGCCGCCGGCATTCTGGCGTGGGAGTGGTTCGGCATCACCGGGTCGGGCCAGCCGCAGAAGGCGGGCCTGCTGCTCGGCTGCGTCGTGGTGGCCGCGGTCGCGGTCGCTGCCAGTTTCAGTCTTGGTGTCGCGCTGCTGGCCCTCGCCCTTGGTACGGCGCTGGTCGTTCTGGCGACGGGCGGCGCGCCGTGGATGACGCTGGGCACCCTCTATATCGGCCTCCCCTGCGTTGCCCTTGTGTGGCTGCGCAACGAGCCGACGCTTGGGCGGGAAATCGTGCTCTGGCTGCTGCTGGTGGTCTGGGCGTCCGATATCGGAGCCTATGCGGCGGGGCGGTTGATCGGCGGCCCGAAGCTGGCGCCCCGGATCAGTCCCAACAAGACCTGGGCGGGCCTGGCGGGAGGAATCGGCGCGGCGGCGGCCACGAGTTCTGGGTTCGCCAGCCACCTTGGTGGCGCGCACCTCGCTCAGGCGGCTACTCTCGGGGCACTTCTGGCGGTCGCGGCGCAACTAGGGGATCTCGGCGAATCCTGGGTGAAGCGGCGCTTCGGGGTCAAGGACGCCAGCTCCCTCATTCCCGGGCACGGCGGCCTGCTTGATCGCGTCGATGCCTTGCTGGTGGTAATCCTTATAGTGGCGTGTATTGCGGCAGCAGACAAAGGGGCACTCAATCGATGGCTATGACCGCACCACGAGCGATCGCCGATCTGGCGCCGCGCAGTGTCAGCGTGCTGGGATCCACCGGTTCGGTCGGTTGCAACACGATTGATCTGCTGCTCCGCCAGCCGGGCGCGTTCACGGTTGAGGCGCTGACCGCGAATCGCAATGTCGAAAAGCTCGCTGAGCAGGCCTTGATGGTGAAGCCACGCATGGTGGCGATCGCCGACGAGGCCGGCTACCGGCCATTGGTGGAGGCGTTGTCGGGAAGCGGCATCGAGGTTGCGGCTGGAACCGCAGCGATCGTCGAGGCGGCCTGCCTCCCTGCTGAATGGGTCATGGCGTCGATCGTGGGGGCTGCCGGACTGGAGCCGACCATGGCGGCGGTTCACCGGGGTGCCACCATCGGACTGGCGAACAAGGAGTGCCTGGTCTGCGCCGGCGACCTGATGATGAGCGAGATCAAGCGTTGCGGCGCAACGCTCGTCCCCGTCGATTCGGAACACAGCGCCATCTTCCAGGTCTTTGATTTCGAGAGTGCCGAAAAAGTTGAGCGGATTATTCTGACCGCATCGGGGGGGCCCTTCCGCTGCACGCCCGCCGCAGAGATGGCGACGGTAACGCCGGCGCAGGCGGTTGCCCATCCGAACTGGGATATGGGCGCCAAAATTTCGGTGGATTCGGCCACGATGATGAACAAAGGGCTGGAACTGATCGAGGCGTTCCACCTCTTTCCTGTCAGCGTGGAGCAGATCGAAATCGTTGTTCATCCCCAATCAGTCATCCACAGCCTCGTCGCTTACGTCGATGGCTCGGTCCTGGCACAGCTCGGCACGCCTGACATGCGGACGCCCATCGCCTATGCCCTGGCCTGGCCGCAGCGGATGGCGGCACCGGCGCCCAGGCTCGATCTGGCTGCGATCGGCACGCTCACCTTGGAGGCTCCTGACCCGGCGAAGTTTCCGGCGCTCCGGCTGGCACGGGAGGCCCTTCACCGCGGCGGCACCGCGCCGATTGTCCTGAATGCAGCCAACGAGGTCGCTGTCAGCAGCTTTCTTGCCAACCGGATCGGCTTCCTTGATATCTCGCGGATTGTCGAGGAGACGATGCTCGGCGCCGACGACGGCTGCCCGTCATCCCTCGGCGACGTGATCGACGTGGACCGTGAGGCCCGGGCACGCGCCGCCAGTCTCGTTCAGAGTTTCGGTTCGCGCCGGTGCAACGCATAGTGTCCCTGATGCATCCCCCGTTTCCTGTAAGACTGTGACGGCCATGGGCTATCTTGACTGGGTCTTACCGTTCCTGATCGTCCTTTCCGTGCTTATTTTTGTGCACGAGCTCGGCCACTATCTGGTCGCTCGCTGGTGCGGCGTGCGGGTCGAGGTCTTCTCGATCGGCTTCGGCAAGGAGCTGTTTGGCTGGACCGACCGGGCGGCGACGCGGTGGAAGGTCAGCGCCGTGCCTCTCGGCGGCTACGTCAAGATGTACGGCGAGGAAACGTTCGGGGACTCCGCTGAAGCGGCGACTGGCGGCGACGCCGCGCCGACGGCCGAAGACTCCTTTAAAAACAAAAGCCTGGGCCGGCGGGCGGCAATCGTTTCGGCAGGCCCGCTCGCCAACATCCTGTTTGCGCTCGCTGTCCTGCTCGGCCTGTTCAGTGTTGTCGGCGCGCCGGCACCGCTGGCGGTTGTCGGCAGCGTGCAGCCGGGGAGTGCCGCGGCCGAGGCATCCCTGGCGGTGGGCGACGTCATTCTTGCGATCGATGACGAAGAGATCCGATGGTTCGAGGATGTGCGCCGGATCGTCAACGTCCACCCCGGCGAGAAGCTGCAGTTTGCGATCCGACGAGGCGACGCGGAACTCACCCTGGCCGCGACGCCGCGCCCGACGGAACAAGCCGAAGGCGGCACGACAAGGCTCGTCGGCCTGCTGGGCATCCGGCCGGATCTGACGAAAATCGGCTACGAAGACCTGTCGCTGCCGCAAGCGGCCTCCGCCGCGATCGGGCAGACCTGGGGTCTGGCGACGCAGATTTTCGACACGCTGGCCAGCATCGTGCAAGGGAACCGGCCGCTCGACGAACTCGGCGGCCCGATCCGGATTGCCCAGCTTTCCGGCAAGGTGGCGCAGGACGGGGCCATCTCTTTGCTGTACTTCATGGCGGCGCTCTCGGTGAACCTGGCGCTGATCAATCTCCTGCCGATCCCGGTGCTCGACGGCGGCCATCTGCTGCTCTATGGGATTGAGGCCGTGACCCGGCGGCCGTTGAACAAGCGGATTGTCGAGTACGCGTTCCGGGCCGGCATTGTCTTCGTCGTCGGACTCATGCTGCTGGCCACCTGGAATGATCTGAAAAGTCTGCAGGTTATTGAGTTCTTTCGCAGGCTGGTGAGCTAGGGGAAGGGGAGCAGAGCTGGTGAGGGTTCGCGCTATCCGCGTGGTCGCTGCGGTTGCCGTGCTTGTTGCAGGCATGCAGGGGCCGTTGGCCGAAACGGCGCTGGCGCAAAGTCAACCAATCATCCGCGAGGTTGTCATTGAAGGCGTGCAGCGCGTGGAGCCGAGCACGGTGCGCTCATACCTGCTCGTGCAGGAGGGGGATGCAGCCGACCCGGAGCGAATGGACCGATCGCTGAAGAGCCTTTACGCAACCGGCCTGTTCAGCGACGTCAGCATTCGCGAAGAGGACTCGAAGCTGATTATCGTCGTCGTGGAGAACCCGATCGTCAATCGCGTGGCGTTCGAGGGCAATCAGCGAATCAAGGATGAGACGCTGGAATCCGAGGCGACCCTTCGTCCCCGCGTCATCTACACGCGCGCCAAGGTGCAAAGCGACGTCCAGCGGATTCTGACGCTATACCGGCAGAGCGGTCGTTTTGCCGCGACGGTGGAGCCGAAGATCATCGAGTTGCCGCAGAACCGGGTGGATGTTGTCTACGAGATAACGGAGGGGCCGGTCACAGCCATCGAGACAATTCGCTTCGTCGGTAACAAGGAATTCAGTGATTCCCATTTGCGGGAGGTGATCCGCACCAAGCAATCCCGCTGGTGGCGATTTCTCAGTTCCGATGACACCTATGATCCGGATCGTCTGGCTCTGGACCGCGAGCTGTTGCGTCGCTTTTACCTGTCGGAGGGGTATGTCGACTTTCGCGTTCAGTCGGCGGTCGCTGAGCTCACCCCGAACCGAGAGCAGTTTTTCCTCACTTTCACCATAGAAGAGGGTGAGCGCTACAGGGTCGGCACCGTCGCGGTCACTTCAAAATTGCCGGCCATTGACGAGAAGACCCTGATGGACGCGGTCACGCTCCGCGAAGGCCAATGGTACGACGCCAACCAGGTCGAGAAATCCATTGCAAAGCTGGGCGATGAGATTGGCACCCAGGGCTACGCGTTCGTCGATATCAGGCCCCGCCTGGAGCGCAATCGCGAGAAAAAGACGATCGATATCGTGTTCGAGGTTCAGGAAGGTCCGCGTGTCTACGTTGAACGGATCGATATCACCGGCAACGTCCGGACGCGGGACGAAGTGATCCGACGCGAGTTTCGTTTCGTCGAAGGCGACGCGTT
>DAIQPV010000076.1:0-10582 GCA_036787145.1 Rhodospirillales bacterium | reverse complement strand
GGATTTCGACTGCTTGCATCCCGACCACGACGCGGTGACGGTGCAGGCGATCATCCGTGTTCTGCTGGAGAACGCCGACAAAGCGCGAGCACTCGTGAAGACGGCCGTGCCGCGCCTGGCCGGTCGTCATGACCCGTGTCCGCATGGCTGTCATACGGCACTCGATCACGCCATCATCACAGCACCGTCGCACCGCGACCCGAGGTTGACGGAGAAGCTGAGTGCCGTCGCGGGTCGCGTTCTCGGTTCGGCCGTTCAGGACATCGGATAAGGCGCGGCGGCGGATCGTAACGCGGACGCAATGTCCCGGCTGAGTTCGGTCAACAAAGAGCTCATCGCTACCGTGATCGACGCGTAGTCCGATGGGACGTCGCGAACCTGATAGCCGGCCCGTTCGACGGCCATCAGTTGTGTTCCGCCACCTCCAACCACCGTCCAGCGAGCGACCAGGTCGACGGCGCCGTCCGGCTGCCGCTCAAAGCTGACGATCTCGATCCGGACCTCGTAGTCGACCGGAATCGCCGCCGAAACCGGAAGTTCGACAACCCGATCGCTCGGAATCATGGTCGAGATGTTCTCGCTCAGCACCGAACCGATTGCGTCCGCCAACGGGCCTGCCCACACGTGATTTTCCGACAGGTTCAATTGCGTCGGACCGGTCCGGGTGACGATCGCGCGCTGACTGAGATACTGAGGCAAGCGCACCGGCGCGATGGCGAAAATCGGGCCCGACCGGCTCGGTGACGTCGTCACCGGCGCGGGCTCCGCCGTGAGCGTGTAGAACTGGAGAGGAGGCTGGTCGAATAGCCCGGAGCAGCCGCACAGCAGGCCGAACGAGAGGACGGGGGCACCCGCCCTCCTCAGCAGGTGCCGCATCCGCATCATCGATTGCCTCCCGAAGCCGGTCTGCCGAACAGCAACGCGTTGGGGTTTCTCTGTAACTGGTCGGTGAGATCGCGCAGCGACCTTGCCGCTGCCGCCGTCTCCTGCAATGCGTTGATGAACGCAAAATTGACCGGCCCGCCTGGCTGGATGGTCGTGTTCGCCGTCCGCAGCGTCTGGTCGGCTTGTTTCAGCGCCGCCGTTGCCGCCTGCAGCATCGCATTGGTATCGAGGAAGGTCTGCTGCGAGCGCGCTTCGATCCCTTCAAGGGTGCGATTGGCGGTCGTCGCCGTGGTCTCGATGCCGGAGATCAGCGGAGCGATGCGCTGGTCGAGCGTGCGCGCTACCTGCTGGAAATCGGCCAGCGCCTTGTTGGCGTTGGCGATGGTTTGGGGGAGCGCGGGATCGTTGACCAGCCGGTTGGCGCCCTTGAGAACATCTCGGGCGTCGGTGATCAGATCGTCCAGCGGCAGTTGCGAAATCTTGTTGTAGACCTCCTGCAAGGTCGCCTGAACCTGCTGCAGCGTCGACGGCACCGTCGGGATCTCAACCCGATCAGGATAGACATTATTAAAATCGACCTGTGAGCCCGGGAAGAAGTCCAGAGAGATGGTGGCCTGTCCGGTGACCAGGCTCGGCAAGGCCAACTGCGCGCGCAGGCCCTGATCGACCAGCAGACGTAACTGCTCTCCCGAGGCCTGTTGAATATCTTTTCGTTCCGCCGCCGATCCGACAATTTGCACGTTGTTTCCGGAGATGTCGGCGAGGACAGGGATTTCCATGCTCGGGTTGCCGTCGGGCTGATACCGGATGTAGACGTTCGTAACCTGCCCGACCCGCACACCGCGGAAGTTGACGGGCGATCCGACGTTCAGCCCGGTGACGGAGCCCTGGAAGAACATCACCACCGGCGTGCGCCTCTGGAAGAGTTTGCCGCCGCCCACCACGGCGATGCTGGCGATCAGCAGCGCAATGGCGCTCAGGACAAATATACCGATTAACTTCGGGTTGGCGGGTTTGCTCATGGCCGCAACCTTTCAGGCCGGCTGATCGGCGCTTGCGCCGCGCGTCAGGAACTGTCTCACGGTAGGATTTTGGGTTTCGGCCAGCAGTTTCTTCGGATCCCCCGAACCGATCATAGTTTTGCTCTCGGCATCGAGAAAGACGGAGTTGTTGCCAATCGTAAAGATGCTGGCCAGTTCATGGGTGACCACCACGATCGTCGCCCCCAGGCTGTCCCGCAGCTCGAGGATCAGATCATCCAGCAGGCGCGAACTGATCGGATCCAGCCCGGCTGACGGTTCGTCGAAAAACAGGATTTCCGGATCGAGCGCCATCGCCCGGGCGAGGCCGGCCCGCTTCTGCATGCCGCCGCTGATTTCCGAAGGATAATAGTCTTCAAACCCGGTCAGCCCGACCAGCGCCAGTTTCAGCGCGGCGACGTCGCGAATTTCCGCAGCGTCGAGACGCGTGTATTCCCGCAGCGGCAGTGCCACGTTCTCGGCCAAGGTCATCGAACTCCACAGAGCCCCCCTTTGGAACAGCACGCCGGTGCCTTGCAGGATGCGGCGCTGCTCCTCGATGGGTGCGTCCCAGAGGCTGTCGCCCGAATAATAAATCTTTCCCTTCGCCGGCGCCTTCAGCCCGATCATATGGCGCAGCAGCGTGCTCTTGCCGCAGCCGCTGCCACCCATGATGATGAAGATGTCCCCGCGCGCCACGGTAAAGGTCAGGTCCCGCTGCAACACGAAGGACCCGAAAGCCATGGTCAGGTCCTCGACGACGATCGGCGCCGGATCGGCCATTCGGCGCCTCAAATCCCGATAATGTTGGTGAGCACGGCAAACAGCCCATCGGCGACGACAATCCAGACGATCGACGTTACGACCGCCGAGGTAGCGGCCTCGCCCACGGCGGCGGCGCTGCGACCGCACTGGATACCGCGCAGACAGCCGCTCACCGCGATAATGATGCCGAAGAGCACGCTCTTTGAGATGCCGAGGAGAAAGTCGTTGATGCGCAGCCACGACACGGTCTGGTGCCAGTATTGCTCCGGTGTGATGTCCAGCATGCCCACGCCGACGATGAAGCCGCCGAAAATTCCGAGCAGGTTGGCGAAGACGCAAAGCAGCGGCATCATCAGGATCAACGCGACCATGCGTGGCAGCACCAGAAAATCCATGGGATTGACGCCCAGCGTCGTCAGCGCGTCGATCTCCTCGTTCACCTGCATCGTGCCAAGCTGGGCGGCGTAGGCGGCACCGGTGCGCCCCGACATGATGATGGCCGCCATCATCGCGCCCATCTCCCGCGTCATCCCGATCGCAACCAGGTTCGCGACGTAGACCTGCGCGCCGAACAATTTGAGCTGAACCGATCCCACGAAAGCCAGGATCAAGCCCACCAGGACACTGATCAACGCCACGATCGGCAAGGCCTGGGCACCGGCCTGCTGGATCAGCAGCAGCAGGTCGCCGCCGCGCAACTGTGCCCGGCCGGTCGCCAGGCGAGTGAGGCTGAGGACGGCCTCGCCCAGAAACGTGACCGTCTCGCCGGCTGCCTTGCTCAGCGCGATCCAGCCGGCTCCGATGCGTGCCAGAAAGGGCGGTCGAGCCGCTTCGCGCCGCCCGCCCCGTTCGGGAACCGCCAGGGCCAGCCGCATCAGGCGCCGGACCCCCTCCGGCAACCCCGCCGGATCGACGGTCAGCTGCTTTGCTTCCGCCGCCTGGTAAACGCCCAGCAGAAATGTGAGCAGGCCGCTGTCCCAGCGACCCAGCCTGGCGGTATCGAATGCCACCTGCTTGAGCGCCGGCTCCGTGGAGAGGCGGCCCGTGACGGTCTCGACGTCTGGCAGGTCCTGCCGCAGCGTCCAATCGCCGGCAATTTCAACCCGCAGGGTCGCGTCCGCCGCTGAATCACAGTTGACGGTCGCGGCGTTCTCGGCACGGTCTGCGGCGATGTTCAACAACGGCCCCCGACAGGATATCCGGCACAGCTCCCTAGCCGCTGCAGCCGGCCGGGTCAATCGTCAGCGTTTGGCGAGCGGATGCCGGCTGGCGAGGGCGGCGGCGGGCGGGTATAGAACGTATGCGTCGCGCGCCGTGCCGGCCGGGAAAGAAATAAAGCGAACGTCGTGATCAATATCCTCCTGTTCTCAAAGTCATTGCTTGCCGGTTTCATCGTTGCCGTGCCGATCGGTGCAATCGGTGCGATGTGTCTTCGTCGGTCTTTGCAGGGGCGCTGGGTCCTGGGGCTGACCACCGGCCTGGGAGCGGCGATTGCCGACGCCATCCTGGCTGCGGCAGCAATGCTGGGGCTGACTCTGCTGACCCACTATCTCCTCGAGAACCCGCGACCCGTCCTGTTGGTTGGTGGCGTTTTCCTTCTCTTCATTGGCGTCCGAATGCTGATCAAGCGACGCCCGAAGATTAAGGCTGAGGCACCGTCCGTTGAGCACGAATTGCGGCGGTGGAAAGTGTGGACGGGAGCACTCACCACCGGTTTTGCGCTCACCATCATCAACCCGGCGACGCTGCTTGCCTTCGTCGGCGTCTTCGCCGGTCTGGGCCTTTTCCAGGACCGGCCAACAACCCTGGTCCAAGACTGGATCGTCGTCGTCGGTGTATTCTTCGGATCCATGCTTTGGTGGATGACGTTAACGGGTACCGCGTTCCTCGTCCGCCGACACTTGTCACTGGAATGGATCGTTGCTCTCAATGTTCTCCTCGGTCTCATGGTGATCGGCTTTGGAATCGCCAGTCTTCTTTCGGCGTTCGGCATAAACCTGTAATGTTGACTCTCAAATCGCGTCCGTCGCGATAGCCCGCTGCGTCATCCGCCATCGAGGTCGGCGGCTTAGTTTGCTGGACAGAGAAAGGATTATCGGCGTCATGCCCCGGGACCTTGCGGGCCTCGCTGGTTGCCTCGACATTGCCGTTATCGGGACCGGCGTTGCCGGTCTGGCGGCGGCGTGGCTGCTCGCCCCAAGGCATCGGGTTACGCTCTATGAGCAGGACGAACGCGTCGGCGGGCACAGCAATACGGTTGACGTTGCCGGACCCGATGGCCCTGTGGGCGTCGATGCCGGGTTCGTGATCTTTAACGAAGAGAGCTATCCGAATTTTGCCGCGCTTTTGTCTCACCTCGGCGTGCCGACCCGAGAAAGCGGCCTGTCGTTCGCGGTGTCCCTCGGCGGGGGGACGATCGAGTATGGCGGCGGTGGCCTTCCCGGTCTTTTTGGCAGTCCTGCGACCCGGGTATTGGCGCATGTGGCGGGACATGTTTCGCTTCTACCGGCGGGGACCGCAGCTTCTGAAGCGGGACGGCGCCGAAAGCCTGACGCTCGGCGGGTATCTTGCGGGCGAGGGCTATAGCAGCGAATTTATTGAGCATCACCTGCTGCCGATGGCGGCGGCCATGTGGTCCAGTCCCATCGACGATATGCGCGACCATCCCGCCGTCGCCTTCGTCCGGTTCTGCGTGACGCACGGTCTGATGCGCCTCGGCGTCCGGCCGCGGTGGAAGGCGGTCGTCGGCGGAAGTCGCGCCTATGTCAAGGAACTGATGCGACCCTTCGCCGACCGCATCCGGCTTCGCTGTCGGGTCGTGCGGATATCGCGAAGAGGGGAGAAACCCGTGGTCCGGGACGAGCACGGCAACACCACGCAATACGATCATGTGGTGATCGCGAGCCACGCCGATCAGGCGCTCGCGATGCTGGCCGAGGCGAGCTTCGATGAAAAGCGGCTGCTGGGTGCCTTCACCTACAGTCGTAATCGCGCGGTCCTGCATCGGGACGAGCGATTGATGCCGAGGCGCCGGCGCGTCTGGTCAAGCTGGAACTACATCGGCGGGCGCGGCGTGGGCCGCCGGCCGCGTGTCTGTGTAACCTACTGGATCAATGCTCTGCAGTCGCTGGATCCCCGCCTCCCCCTGTTTATAACCCTGAATCCGGTCCGAGAGCCGGCGCCGGAACTGGTCGAGAAGACGTTTTATTACGAACATCCGAGTTATCAACGCGCCGCGCTTCGCGCGCAGCGGGAACTGCCGATACTGCAGGGCGTTCGCAACACATGGTTCTGCGGAAGCTACTTCGGTGCGGGATTGCACGAGGACGCTCTTGTTTCGGGACTGGGTGTGGCGGAGGCTCTCGGCGGTGTCCGCAGACCCTGGGACATGGCTGCACCGGCGGAGGCTTTGGAGCATCGTCGGATGAACCGGGCGGCGGAGTAACACCATCAGACTTCAGGCACCGGCTGCCGCGCCAGGTGAAAACCAGAGCCAGCGGGAAAAGACCTCAAAATATCGTCGTTTTCTGCCGGCCGAAGGGCAATATCACTTTCGTGTGACGTCGCCTAACGCAAAACTGGTGCCCGATATCCTATAGGCGGTTGGGTTGGGTCATCGACATTAGCCGCGCGTTCGGGGCCGATCGGTTGGACTTGGATGACCGGATACTTGCTGGTCTTTTGGATCCGCTGCACCCTGCTCCGTTTGAAGGTGATCGGCAGGTACTGCCTTGAAGCGGCGCGTCTCCGAAGGAAAAGGCTGTCGGTCTGCTTCCGACGGCCACCTCCCGCCGTGGCCGTGGGCTTCGTGGGGCCGCGGACTTGATCGAAATGACAGATCGGTCTTGTCGTCCGTCGAGCGGCCCTGATCATCGGCCGGCGCTTGGCGGCGATCAGAAGCTTGCCTCCTGGCAGAGGGTGGTCGTGCGTCTCGCGTCGCGTATCCGCGTTGGCCGGCTCGCCGTCGTCTTCCCCGGGCCATCCCGCATCCTCATCGACAGCGGCGAGCGGCCGCATCTCTACGCGGAAATCGAGATCCGGCGCAGCCGGGCGTTGCGCCGCCTCCTGCTCGGTGGGAGCGTCAGCTTCGCGGAGGCCTATATTGACGGGGATTGGGATAGTCCCCAATCTCGCTGCCCTGATTGAGCTGGCCGCGCACAACGAGGCTTCGTTCGGTGACGGGGTCGTCGGTTTGCCACTCGCGCGCTTCATTAACCGATGTCGCCACCGGTTTCGAGAAAACACGCCAACCGGCAGCCGCCGGAACATCTCGGCCCACTACGATCTCGGAAACGAGTTCTATGCCCAGTGGCTGGACCGGAGCATGACATATTCCTCCGCCTTGTTCCGGCAGCCGGGAGAGCCACTGCGCGCCGCGCAGGAGGCTAAGTACGATCGCATGGCCACCTTGCTTGAGCTTCAGCGCGATCAGAACGTTCTGGAGATCGGCTGCGGCTGGGGTGGTTTCGCTGAGCGCCTCGCCGCCCGCCCCGGCTGTCGCGTGACCGGGTTGACGCTCTCAAGGCGGCAGGCGGATTTCGCCCGTGCCCGTATCGATGCGGCCGGACTTGGAGAGCGGGTATCGATCCGTATCGAGGACTATCGGGAGGTTCGCGGCCAGTTTGACCGCATCGTCTCCATAGAAATGTTCGAGGCCGTCGGCGAAGCCTATTGGCCAGCCTTTTTTTCGGTTCTTCGCGACCGCCTGGTCGCAGGGGGCATCGCGGCGCTGCAGGTGATCACCATCGACGAGGCCCGTTTGGCCGGCTACCGCACGTGCACCGACTTCATCCAACACTACGTCTTTCCCGGCGGGATGTTGCCGACGGTATCCGCGCTTTCCCGGGAAATCACCCGGGCCGGCTTGCGGCTGACCGACCGTTTGACGTTCGGGCCATCGTATGCCCTGACGCTGGCGCACTGGCAGGCTCGCTTTCAGAAGGCGTGGCCACGGATCGGGGCGATGGGGTTCGACGAGCGGTTCAAGCGCACATGGGACTACTACCTCGCTTACTGCGAGGGCGGATTCCGCGCCGGCAGCATTGACGTCTGCCAGATTCGCGTCGAGAAACCAGCCTGACAGAGAGGGCGGCCGGCACCTCAGCAGCCGACGTCAAAGCCCCCGTCTAATTGTCTGCAAGAGAGTGATTAAGCGGCGGCTCCCGTCAACGTCAGCGGCGCTTCGAGAACGACGAGGCACGTACAATCGCCGTCATCATCCACGATCGGCTGGTGCACATCCTCCGTCGTCTTCCAGGAAAAGTCACCGCGAAAATATCGCTTGTCCCCGTCCCGATATCCACCGTGGAGCACGACCGAATATTCGTTGCCGCCGTGGCCGTGCTTCGGAATGATGCTGCCTCGCGCAAGCTTCATCAAACACGTCTTGACCCTCTTGTCCGCAAGCGGCAGGCAGAACTCCTGGTGAAACCACCCGACTGTCTGCCAACCCACCTTGTCCAATCCGGTGCTGACGTAGGGGAGCAGGGGGTATGGAATCACTGCGCGGGTTTCGGCATCGGCGACTGCCGGCCAGTTTCCGGGGGCCGGTTCATCATTAAGCCGCTCCATGAGGCAGGGCAACAAATCAGCGCTGACCGCCTCAGGTGCAATGTCGTCAAGGACCTCGCCGCCCACAGCTTCAAGGGTTCTGACCAGGGCTCCGCATGACGCGCACAACGACGCGTGAGTGGCGATGACGAGCGCCGCCCCTTCTTCAGCAACACCAGTTGCGTAGTCGAAAAGCAGCTCAAGCGGCGGATGATGCCGGATCATGCCTGTCACTCAGGCAGCGCCAGGCGAAGCCGCGCCAGCGCCAGCCTGATCCGAGACTTCACGGTCCCAAGCGGCAGGCTCATCTCGTCGGCAATCACGCGATGCGATTTGTCTTGCAGATAGGCTTTCTGCAGCACTTCGAGTTGCTCTCTTGGCAGGGTTGTCATCGCAGCGCGAAGGGCGCTCCCCGCCTGGACAAGGGTCAGAATATCGTCAGCCGCCGGTTCCGCCGCTGCGATCTCCGAAGCTTCGCCCAGATCCACTTCTGGATATCCCGCGCGTCGCAACATATCGATGCGCTTGTTGCGAACGATCGTAAAAATCCAGGTGGGCGCGGTGGCGCGGCCAGCGTCGAATGTCGCGGCTTTGCGCCACACCGTCAGCATCGTCTCCTGCACAAGTTCCTCGGCAGTCGTCGCATCGACGCCCCGCTTCAGGCCGTAGCTTTTGAGACGCGGTGCGAAATACTGAAACAGCGAAGCAAAGGCCTGTCGGTCACGATGCACAGCCACCGCATCAATGAGCCGGCAGAGTTGATCGTTCGTCAAACACGCCCCCGACTGAGTGTCGCAGCTCGCGAGCAAGAAGCCGCGCCGGGAATCCGCGATGCGCGGATGGCTCGACGACCTGCTCGCAGCGAATGCGAGCATCTCTACTAACGTCGGGGTCGTGATCGTGCAACGATCCTAATCGATACGCAGATGCGGACTACTCGGATCAACTGGGTGTTGAATACGGGGCAAACTTCTTATTTAGCGTGCCGCCGCCGCCAATTCGCGTTCAACAACCGCGCGCAGCCTTTGTGCTTCCGGGGTGGTTGTCGTTGCAAACCAGTCGACCAGGCGCCCGTCTTTTGCGACCAGGTATTTGTGGAAGTTCAACCTTGGCACGCCCAAAGCACCAACTTCTCGCGCCGCCCAACGGTAAAAGGGATGGGCGTTTTTCCCGCGCACCGGTGTTTTCGCGGTCAACGGGAAGTCGACGTGAAAGTTCACGGTGCAAAATTCGCTGAGGTCCGGGTCACTGCCGGGTTCCTGGCCGCCAAAATCGTTCGATGGAACGCCGAGAACGACGAGACCACGGTCACGATAATCGTTCCACAGGGCCTGCAAGCCTTCGTACTGCGGGGTAAAGCCACAGCGTGAGGCGGTGTTGACGACCAGCAGGACCTTGCCTCTGTAGGCCGAAAGGGGCAAAGGCTCGCCGTCAATCGCGGTAAATGAAAAATCATGGGCGGACCCTGCCGCGGCCGGCTTCGGACCGGTCCTCAGACCAAGGCAGATTGCCAGCGAACCGATCAGGCCTTTGCCCATGCCTCTGCAACTCCATCGCATCGTCAGCGGGTCAAGGCATGTTTCAAACCCGCAGGTTCTTGCTGGAACCTCGCCTAACCGGATCGGGGCCCATGGTCCCGGTCAGCGGACCGCCGGGCCTTCATTGATCCGAGCACGAGCGCGCCAAGAAACAAGCCCACGAGCAAACGAGCCCCGATACTGACCGACCGTCGGATGATCATGACGTCCTCTTCATCAGCAGGTGGCGCCGATCACGATCGGTTCAAGCGAAACAACGGGCAAAGCTGATCAGTCGTGCGGCAGGCTGAAGCGCCGGCCAAGGCCTCGCCTTGTGCCTGAACCGGCCGGCTGCCAGGGCATGTCGATCCCAGATCGACCTTGCGTTCCACGATTCTGATGGCAACTTGGGGAAGGACGGGAAGGGATAAGCACCGAATGGGCCGGTCTACGGGACGTGGGAAGACGACGGGCGAGCGGGTGTCGCCTCGGTTGAGGGTGGGCCTCAGAGCGCCTTCGGCGTTTCTCACGGTTGCGTTGATCCTGGCAGGGTGCGTCAGTCCGGACCGCCCCGCGTGGGAACGCGTTGCCATCGGTGGACCGGCGATTCCCCGCTCCGGAGCAACGGCGGGCGCGACGCCTCCGGCGAGTCCTGCCGCGCCGAAGCCAACTGTCGCTGTGGCCGAGCGCAAGGCGTCGTCGGCCGTTGCGGCACCGATCGCCGCGCAGTCGGCAAGCTCCTCGGATCTGGCGTCGGCAAAAGCCGGCAAAATGGTGGCTGCGGCGACGCCGGTGCCCCCCAAGCCAGCCATCGATCCGGACTGGGCTGGTTTCGAGACCTACACG
>DAIQPV010000075.1:0-10622 GCA_036787145.1 Rhodospirillales bacterium | reverse complement strand
GAGACACGGGAACCAGCCGCCGCCTCGGTCACCGGCGCGCCGTCCTTGATGATCGCCAGCACCTTTCCTTCGGAGGTTTCCGTATCGTAGCCAAGAAACTCAGTGGCACCGGCCTGTTCGCGCACGCCGAACCACACCGCCTCGGTCGCCGCTTCGCCGGAGCCGGCCCAGGCGCGGCGCGCTTCCTCGCGCTGGCGCGCCATGGCGCGGGTGAAGCCGTCGGCATCGACCGCGATGCCTTTGCTCTTCAGCGCATCCTGGGTCAGATCGAGCGGGAAGCCATAGGTGTCATACAGGCGGAAGGCGGTCTCGCCGTCCAGGGTGCCGCCCGCCGGCAGCCGGCCCGTCTCGTCCTCCAGCAGCTTGAGCCCGCGCTCCAGCGTGCTGCGAAAGCGGGTTTCTTCCAGCTGCAGGGTGTCCGTTGCCAGGGCCTGCGCCCGGACGATCTCGGGAAAAGCCTGCCCCATCTTGGCGACAAGGGCGGGGACCAGCCGCCACAGCAACGGATCCTTGCTGCCGATCAGGTGGGCGTGGCGCATGGCGCGGCGCATGATCCGGCGCAGCACGTAGCCGCGGCCTTCGTTCGCCGGCAGGACGCCGTCGGCCACCAGGAACACCGAGGCGCGCAGATGGTCGGCGATCACCCGGTGGGAGATGGCGTGCGGGCCGTCCGGATCGGTGCCGGTCGCTTGCGCCGAAGCGAGGATCAGATCCCGCAACAGGTCGATGTGGTAGTTGTCGTGCGTCCCCTGCATGACCGCGGCGACCCGCTCGAGGCCCATGCCGGTGTCGATGGATGGCTTCGGCAGGGGCACGCGCTGGTCGGGCGCCACCTGCTCGTACTGCATGAAGACGAGGTTCCAGATCTCGATGAAGCGGTCGCCCTCGGCGTCGGCACTGCCCGGCGGGCCGCCCGGAATCCCCGGCCCGTGATCGTAGAAGATCTCGGAGCAGGGACCGCACGGCCCGGTGTCCCCCATCGCCCAGAAGTTGTCGGACGTCGCGATCCGGATGATGCGGTCTTCCGGAAGGCCGGAGATCTTTCTCCATAAGTTGAAGGCGTCGTCGTCCTCGGCATAAACCGTCACCAGCAGCCGGTCCGCCGGCAGGCCGAACTCCTTCGTCACCAGCGCCCAGGCAAGCTCGATCGCCAAGTCCTTGAAGTAATCGCCAAAGGAGAAATTTCCCAGCATTTCGAAGAAGGTATGATGCCGGGCGGTGTAGCCGACGTTCTCCAGATCGTTGTGCTTGCCGCCGGCGCGGACGCACTTCTGCGACGTGACCGCGCGCGCGAAATCGCGCTTTTCGACGCCGGTAAAGACGTTCTTGAACTGAACCATCCCGGCGTTGGTGAACATCAGCGTCGGGTCATTCCGGGGCACCAGCGGACTGGAAGGCACTGGGCGATGCCCGTGCCGTGCGAAGAAGTCGATGAAGCCTTGGCGGATGTCGTTGACGGTCTGCATGCGCGTTATGTAAGTGCCCTCGAAGCAAAGTGTTATCCCTTGCCCGGCGGGGTTTTACGTCCGCCGCCACGTCATGTCCAGAAAGGAAGGGACGCCGCACCGGATGGGCTACGTTTATCTCTGTATCGCCATCGTCACCGAGGTGATCGGGACGTCAGCGCTGAAGGCCTCGGAGGGCTTCAGCCGGCTGGCGCCGTCGCTGGTCACCGTGGTCGCCTTCGGCACCGCGTTTTACTTCCTCGGGTTGACGTTGAAGACGGTGCCGATCGGCATCGCCTATGCAATCTGGTCCGGCGTCGGCATCGTGCTGATCAGCACGATCGGCTGGTTTGCCTTCAACCAACGGCTGGATGCGGCTGCATTGATCGGCATGGCGCTGATCATCGCCGGCGTTCTGGTTATCCACCTTTTTTCCGAATCCGCCAGGCGCTAAGTCACCGTCACGGGCGCCGGCTGGAGCAGGCGCCCGTGCTCGGGTTCATGTTCAGGCGGCGCGGACGGAGGTCAGGAACCTGGTGAGCTCGCCGCGCAGGGTTTCGGAATGACGGGCAAGGTCCTGGGAGGCGTTGAGCACCTGGCTGCTGGCGGCGCCGGCCTCGGCGGCGGCGCTGTTGACGCCGCCGATATTGCTCGACACCTCGGCCGTCCCGACCGATGCCTGCTGGACGTTGCGGGCGATCTCCTGCGTTGCCGCCTGCTGCTCCTCGACCGCAGCGGCGATGGTGGCGGCGATCTCATTCATGCTGCGGATGGTCTTGCCGATGCCCTCGATGGCGACGACGGACTCGCCGGTAGCGCTCTGGATCGACTTGATCTGGCCGGCGATGTCCTGCGTCGCCCGCGCCGTCTGGGTCGCCAGCGACTTGACCTCCGAGGCGACCACGGCGAAGCCCTTGCCGGCCTCGCCAGCGCGTGCCGCCTCGATCGTCGCGTTCAGCGCGAGCAGGTTGGTCTGCGCCGCGATGTCGGAGATCAGCTTGACGACGTCGCCGATCTTCTCGGCGCTGTCGGCCAGCATCTGCACCTGCGCATTGGTCTTGTCCGCCTCGCCCACGGCACGGTCGGCGATCTGCGACGACTGGGTGACCTGTCGGCCGATCTCCTGCACGGACGCTGCGAGCTGCTCGGCTGCCGACGCCACCGTCTGCACGTTCACCGACGCCTGCTCGGACGCCGCCGCCACCACCGTTGCCTGCCGCGAGGTCTCCTCGGCCGTCGCCGACATCGACTGCGATGACACCTGCAGCTCGGTCGCAGCCGACGCCACCGTCTCGATGATGCCGCCGACGGTGGCGGAGAAGTCGTCGGCCAGCTTGTTCATCGTCGCCCGCTTCTCGACCTCGGATTTCGCCTCGGCGTCGCCCTGCTCCTTTTCCAGACGCAGTTTTTCGACGGCATTGCGCTTGAAGATCTCGACGGCGCGGGCGATTTCGCCGACCTCGTCCCCTCGCTCGACCGCCGGGACATCGATATTGGTGTTTCCGCTTGCGAGGTCGTGAACGCACGCCGTGAGCGAAGAAACCGGGCGGACAACCGCGCGGCTGATAAAGAACGCAAGGACGCCGAGGACAACAATCAAGACAAGGCAGACGATCGCCAGGCCCACGACGCTGTCCCGTACGTGCGCGTAGACGTCCTTGACGAACACGCCGCTGCCGATGACCCAGCCCCACTCCGGCACGCCCTTCACGTAGCTCATCTTCGGCTGCGCCGAGGCGTCAGCCGGCCAGTAGTACTGGTAGGGCCCTTCCCCCTTCTGCTTCACGATGGCGATCATATCGGCGAAGATGTCGGCGCCGTGGGCGTCCCTGGTGCCGAGCCTGTCGGTGCCGATGAGACTTTTATTCGAATGTGCCAGCATCAAACCGGATGTGTCATTGATCCAGAAGTACTCGTCTTTGTCGTAGCGCATCGACGAAAGATCTTTGATCGCGGCTTTCTGTGCATCCTCCACGGTCATCTCACCGGCCTTCGCCAGCGCGGCATAGGACGCGGCAATGCTTTGGGCACTCTCGACGAGGCGGCGGGTCTGCTCACCACGTTCCTGAAACAGGGTGTTTGAAAGATGCCAGGCGGCGAAGCCAAGCAGGATGCAGCATCCCAGCGTCGACAAACCGACAAGAAGATAAAAGCGGTGCATCAGTTTCAGATGAGAAGAAAGAAACTTCATCCCAATGGCCCCTCTGTTCGCGGCGACATGCGAGCGAACTCCATCGACGCCGGCCCATACCGTCAGGCGGCGGGGCCCGGCGACCGAAGGGTCACGGGCACTGCCGCTGGAGGGAGCCTAACAGTGGATTGCTAGCGCCGAGTTAACGCGGCAGGCCCGACAAGCCGCGGGAGCCCGCATTGCGGCGGGGCTTCATTCAGCCGCCGAGCGCTTTGAGAAGGCGCTTGGGGTCTTCGCGTCAGAGCGGGTCCGCGTTGAAGGTATCGCAGGCGCCCGGGGTTCCCGCCTCGAAGCCGCGCTTGAACCACCGCACGCGCTGCGCCGAGGAGCCGTGGGTGAAGGCGTCGGGAACGACATAGCCCTGCGACTGCTTCTGCAACCGATCGTCCCCGATGGCGGCGGCTGCGTTCAGGCCCTCCTCGATGTCCCCTTGCTCCAGCAGGCGGCGGGAGCGATCGGCGTGGTGCGCCCAGATGCCCGCAAAGCAGTCGGCCTGGAGCTCGACCATCACCTGTGCCCGGTTCGCATCGCTGCGCGAGGCCTGCTGCTGGAAGGCCTCGACCTGCGGCAGAATACCCAGCTGGTTCTGGACATGGTGGCCCACCTCATGCGCAATGACATAGGCTTGGGCAAAATCCCCGGGCGCGCCGAAGCGATGGGTCAAGGCAGCGAAGAAGCTGGTGTCGAGGTAAACCTTCTGGTCGATGGGACAGTAGAACGGGCCGGAGGCGGCCTGCGCGAAGCCGCACGATGAATTGACGGCACCGGAGAACAAGACAAGCGTCGGCTCCCGATATCGCTTGCCCATTTGCTGGAAGAGGGCATTCCAGGTGTCCTCGGTATCGGCGAGAACAACGGCAACGAACTCGCCGGCTTCGTCTCCCACTTTGGGCCCTTGGGCGGACGTGTGCGGCGCGCTGCGTGTCTGCTCTTGCGGCTGGGGAACGGACGACGAGGACCTTCCACCGCCTTGCAGCAAGGCGGTCGGATCGATGCCGAAGAACAGGCCGATCAGCACCAGCGCAATGAGCCCGAGGCCGCCCAGGCCCCCGGCGCGCCCGCCGATCGGAAACCGTCCGCCGCCGCCCATGCGGGGCGAAAATCCTTCATCCCGCCGGTCCTCCACATTCTCGCTCTGTCTTCCGCCGCGCCACAGCATCGCTGCTTACCCCGCTGATCGAGACTCGCTCGCAGTATGTGCTCTCGGGAGGCACACCGCTACCGTCTCGCGATTTGCCGGTGTTTCCGTTCTTGTTGTGTATAACGGAGAATCGCCTTCTCGATTTCCACCAGCAAGAGAAAAGAAACGGCCAGACCGGCAATGACAGCGCAGGTCATCAGGTCGAGGGGCCGCGTTTGGAAGAGGTGTTGCATGGGCCCCCACCATGTGAACGCGACCTGCAGGACGATCGTCAGTCCGACAGCGATCAGCGCAGGCCGGATCCCGCGAAGTCCGTCCCGCGCAAAGGCCGCCTGCAGACGATGTCGGGCCGAGAACAGATAGGCCATCTCGAAAGCGACGAGAGTGTTGACCGCGGTTGTTCGCGCCGTGTCGATGTCCATGCCGCGCCGCGACTGCCACTCGAACGTGCCGAACACGCCCGCAAGGATGAGGACGGAGACGAATGCGATCCGCCAGAGCATGAGGCCGGAAAGCAGCGGCGCGTCGCGGCGGCGGGGAGGGCGAACCATCACGTCAGCCTCCGGGCGCTCGAAGGCAAGCGCCATGGACAGGGTCACGGCGGTGACCATGTTCACCCACAGAATTTGTACGGCGGTTATGGGCAGGGCCTGGCCCAGCAGCACGGCCACCAGGATCGTCAGCGCCTGGGAGCCGTTCGTCGCCAAAATGAAAAGAATGGCCTTCTGAAGATTGTCGTAGACGGTGCGGCCTTCCTCGACGGCATGCGCGATCGAGGCGAAGTTGTCATCGGCCAGCACCATCTGTGCCGCTTCCTTTGCCGCCTCGGTGCCGCGCTTGCCCATCGCCACGCCGATATCGGCGCGCTTCAGGGCGGGAGCGTCGTTCACGCCATCGCCGGTCATTGCAACGGTCAAGCCTTGGGACTGAAGGGCTTCGACGAGGCGGAGCTTATGCTGCGGGCTGGTTCGCGCGAAGACGTCCACGTCCATGGCCTGTTGCGACAGCGCGGCGTCATCCAGAGCGTCGAGTTCGGATCCGGTGAGGATGGTGTCCGCGCCGGGCAGGCGGAACGCACGCGCGATCGCGCGCGCCGTGCCGGCGTGGTCCCCGGTGATCATCTTGACGCGAACGCCGGCCTCGCGACAGCGCTGCACCGCTCCCAGCGCCTCGGCGCGCGGCGGATCCGCCAGCCCGAACAAGCCGAGCAGGGTCAGCCCGCCCTCGACATCGTCGAAGCGGAGTTCGCGCGTGGCCGTCGGCATCGTCCTGCTCGCAAGCGCCAGGACCCGCTGGCCGCGAGCGCTGATCTCCTCGGCGCGATCCTGCCAGAAAGCCTCATCGAGCGGGGCGTCGCCGTCGTCCGTGTGCTCCCGCCGGCACATTGCAAGAATCCGCTCCGGCGCACCCTTGACGTAAACGACGGCGTCGCCCTGATGGTGGTGGTGCAACGTCGCCATGAAGCGGTGCTCGGATTCGAAGGGGATGACGTCGGTGCGCGGCTGAGCTTTGGTCTCAAAGTCGGGATCAAGGCCAGCCTTTAAGGCGACGCAGACCAGCGCGCCTTCGGTCGGATCGCCATGGATCCGCCAGTCGCCATCGTCGTCGGCGCGAAGCTCGGCGTCAGAACAGAGGAGCGCTCCCCGCAAGATATCGAGGAGGCCTTCCGGATTAACCTCTGCGGCGTTTTCGAGGAAACGTCCGTGCGGTTCATAGCCTTCACCGTCTACGTCGATCAGCCGACGGGCGCAGGCGATGCTTTCCACCATCATTTCGTTGCGGGTCAGCGTGCCGGTCTTGTCGGTGCAGATGACGCTGACGGAGCCGAGTGTTTCCACCGCCGGCAGGCGGCGGACGATGGCGTTGCGGCGGGCCATCCGCTGCACGCCGATGGCAAGCGTAATCGTCATGATCGCCGGCAGGCCTTCGGGAATGGCGGCAACGGCAAGTCCCACTGCCGCCAGGAACATGTCCTCGCTGGTGAACTTCCAGCCCAGAACGCCGATCGCGAAAACGACCGCGGTCAGCACCAGGATCAACGCCGTCAGAATTCGGCTGAACTGGCCGATCTGCTGCAGGAGGGGAGTCGTCAGGCTCCCGATGGTGCTCAACAGGGTGCTGATCCGCCCAATTTCCGAACGGGCGCCGGTGGCGACCACGACGCCTCGGCCGCGGCCGGAAGCAATCAGGGTTCCGGCATAGGCCATGCAGCTCCGGTCACCCAGCGGGGCACCGGCATCAACCGGCTCGGCTTCCTTGGCGACAGGTGCCGACTCGCCGGTCAGCGTCGCTTCTTGCGCCTGAAGACTCTTGGTCTCCAGCAGCCGGAGGTCAGCAGGCACCTTGTCGCCCGACTCGACGACGACGACATCACCCGGGACCAGCACCTCCGCATCGACATCGACACGGTGGCCGTCGCGCAGGGCGCTCGCGTGCGGCGACAGCATCTTGCCGATGGCATCCAGCGCCCGCTCGGCCCGGCCCTCCTGCAGAAAGCCGATCACCGCATTGACAACCACCACTCCCGCGATCACCGCCGTATCGACCCAGTGCGCCATTGCCGCGGTAACCACCGCCGAGCCGAGCAGCACGTAGATCAGAATGTTGTGGAACTGCAGCAGAAGGCGAACGATCGGGCCATGTCGCCGCGGGGATGGCAGGCGGTTCGGCCCGATGTCATCGAGGCGGCGCGCCGCCTCCGCCGAGGTCAGCCCCTGTTCATCCGAGCCGACGCCCGCAAACACATCCCCTGCCGAAAGGGAGTGCCACGGGGGCGACCCGTCGGCAGGTGCGTCGGTGGTACGGACAACGCTCATGGGCCTCCTATTTGCGCAAATCCGCAAGCGTGTTCAGTCACCGAGCGATGGCGGACGAAACATGGGCCACTCAGCGAGGCGTGCAATGCCGTCAGTTCGGCTGGTTTGCGTTAGGGGTTGAGCGTCCCATAGAGCGAAAAAGCAGGAACCCGAGAACTGCAGACGTTGCAGACCCGAGCAGCACGCCCAGCCGCACCGCTGCGTCATTGTCGGAATGCGGCCAGGCTAAGCTGCCGATGAACAAGCTCATCGTGAAGCCGATGCCGCATAAGATGGCCATCGCGTAGATTTGCCCCCAGTTCGCCCCCTGCGGCATGCGCGCGATGCCCAGGCGAACCGACAACCAGATCGTGCCAAAAATGCCCGCCTGTTTGCCGATGAACAGGCCGATTGCAATACCGAGTGTGATGGGGTGGACCAGATCGGCCCATCCCATGCCGGCGAAGGAAACACCGGCGTTGGCAAAGCCAAAAATCGGCAAGACCCCGAAGGCAACCCAGGGATGCAGCCCATGCTCCATCCGTTTGAGCGCGGGGGTTGACTCTCCAGCGGGAGCAAGCGGAATCGCCGCGGCCAGCGCGACGCCGGAGAGCGTCGCGTGCACTCCGGATTTCAGGACGCAGATCCACAAAAAGGTCCCGACAACAAAGTACGGAGCCAACTGACGGACGCCGCAAAGGTTGAGGATAAGCAACCCGATCAGGGCAAGGCAAGCGAGAGAGAGCGAGAGGACAGAGAGGTCGTGGGTGTAGAACAGGGCAATAATGACAATGGCTCCGAGGTCATCGAAGATGGCGATCGCTGTCAGCAGAACCTTCAACGAAAGAGGAGCGCGCGGGCCAAGCAGCGCCAGAACGCCCAAGGAAAAGGCAATATCGGTTGCCGACGGTATCGCCCAACCGTTCAGGTTTTCCGGTATGCCGTTATTAAGAAACGTATAAAGCCCGGCCGGGACCGCCATCCCGCCAATGGCCGCAAGGGCTGGCAAGATCGCCTGGGCAAAGGACGAAAGCTCGCCCTCCAGCATCTCGCGTTTGATCTCCAGGCCGACGAGCAGAAAAAAAACAGCCATCAAGCCGTCGTTAATCCAAAGCGTGAATGGCTTTTCGATTGAAAAAGCGCCGACCCTCACCTCTGCCGTCGTCCCCAACAGTGCCGCATAGAGCGAGGCGAGTGGCGAGTTGGCGATGAACAAGGCGATTGCCGCCGCGACAACGAGGAGGATGCCACCGGCCGCCTCCATCTTGAAAAACTCGCGGACGGCCACGACCGGTGTGGCAATATTCACCAGGCTGTTTCTCCCTGTCCGACGGTTATCGCTCTCTTTTGCTTCGATCTTTTCGCGAGAGCCGGGCTAGGGCAAGAGATTTTGCGCGGAGACTTCCCAGAGCTACTGTTGTCCGTCCGTGGTCGCGGCGGAAGCAGAGGGACGCGCCGCGTAGATGAGAAGAAGTGCGCCTGCCACAGCCGATGCAACGGAAGCGGTCAGGACGCCCAGTCGCACCGCCGCATAGTAGTCCTCATGCTTCCAGGCGAGCCCGCCGATAAACAGGCTCATGGTGAAGCCGATGCCGCAGAGCAGGGCAATCCCATAGAGATGATGCCAGGAGGCTTTGTCCGGCATGCGGGCGATGCCGAGCCGTATGGCCAGCCACAGGAAGGAGAATACGCCAGCCTGCTTGCCGATGAACAAGCCAAGCCCAATTCCGAGTGTGACCGGCTCAACGAAGCTCGACGGCGTCAAGCCTGCAAAGGAAACCCCGGCATTGGCAAAGCCGAAAATGGGGAGGACGCCGAAGACGACCCATCGGTGCAGGCCGTGCTCACAGCTTTTCAGCAATGAACTGCCGTCCTTTTCCGCGAGAGGAATGGTCATGGCCAGGGCGACGCCTGCCAGCGTGGCGTGGACGCCGGACTTCAGGACGCAGGTCCACAGGACGGCTCCCAGAACGAGGTAAGGGGCGAGCTTTCTCACGCCCAACAGATTCAGCACCGCGAGCAGGGCCAGCGCGCCAAACGCAAAGGAGAGGGACGTCGTCGACAGCTCCTCCGTGTAGAACACGGCGATCACGATGATGGCCCCCAGATCGTCGATGACGGCGATTGCCGTCAGCAGCACCTTCAGCGAAAACGGTATGCGCGAACCCAGAAGCGCCAGAACGCCAAGAGCAAAAGCGATATCGGTCGCCGTTGGTATCGCCCAGCCGTTAAGTCTGTCTCCTCCACCGATGTTGATCGTGGCATAAATCAAGGCGGGGAGCACCATGCCACCCAGCGCCCCTATCGCCGGCAGCAGCGCCTGCTCGCGGCTGGAAAGGTCCCCTTCCAGGAACTCCCGCTTTATCTCAAGTCCAACCAGGAAAAAGAAAATCGCCATCAACCCGTCGTTGATCCAGAGGCGCAACGGTTTGGCGATTTCGAAAGTCCCGGCGCCAATACGGACGGGGATCGACAACAGCTGATAATACAGCGGCTCAAGGGCCGAATTGGCGACGACGAGCGCCAGCGCGGCAGCGGCCACCAGCACAATCCCGCCGGCTGCTTCCATCTTCAGAAATTCAGCGAGTGCTTTCAATACCGGGGTTCCATGACCAAGCCGCTCGAAAGGTGGCGGCGGTTTGAAAGACGCGAACTCAGTCTCCGAGACAGATGCCGACGCTCCGCGCCGTATGCACCAATTGCCCGTCCAGTCTGAGACCGCGCGTCTGGCCGGCAACGGCGTCAAGCGGTACGCTGGTGATCCGACCGAATTTCCAGACGACGTAGCGGTCGGTTTTCCCCTCGGCGACAAGGTCCACCGCAGCGGCCCCAAGCGAGGTGGCGAGAATGCGGTCAAAGGCGCAGGGCGATCCGCCGCGCTGAACGTGACCGAGCACTGTCACGCGGGTCTCCGAACCCGTATCCCTGGAAATCATGTCGGCGATGGCCGCTCCGACCCCGCCATAGCGCACTTCTCCGTCGGCATACGCCTGCGACACGGTATCTCCGGTCGCCAGACGAACGCCTTCCGAGCAGATGACGAGCGCGTG
>DAIQPV010000074.1:0-10708 GCA_036787145.1 Rhodospirillales bacterium | reverse complement strand
GCGCCGGGTAATAAGTGCTCGGGACAATGCGGTCGAACGGTCGGCCGGACGTGGCAGGGTGGGCCTTCGGCTCGCCTTTTTTGTTCGTGCACGTTGGTCTTGTTTCGCGCACGTAGGGCGCACGTAGGGTGTGCACGGGAGCTGTGGCAATGGATACAGCCGACCGCATCGAAGGACTGGTGCGGCCGACTATTGAGGGTTTGGGTTACCTGTTGGTGCGAGTGCAAGTGTCGGGAAGACAGCGGTTGCGGGTTCAGATTATGGCGGAGCGAGCGGACGGCCAGCCGATGATGGTGGACGATTGCGCGGACCTCAGCCGAGCCCTGTCTGCCGTTCTCGACGTGGACGATCCGATTGAAGCGGCCTACACCTTGGAAATCAGTTCACCGGGAATTGACAGGCCGCTTGTGCGGCTTGCGGATTTCGACCGCTTCATCGGAAAGGAGGCGCATGTCGAACTCTTCCGTCCGATCGATGGCCGGAGACGGTTCCGCGGTCGGCTGGCCGGTACGCGGGGGGACCGTGTTCTTTTGACGTTGGATGGCACTGACGGGGAATTAGAGGTGGCCCACGCCGATATCCAGCGCGCAAAGCTTGTCCTCACCGACGAGTTGCTGGCAGCTCACCAAAAGTCATAGTCCATCATTTGCTCAACTGGAGACTGTCGTCGCACCGATGACCAAGACGCCCTCGGAAACAAACGTTGTCCACGCGCGCCCAGAGCTCCTGCAAGTTGCGGACACTGTCGCGCGTGACAAGAGCATCGACCGCGAGGAGGTGCTCGAAGCGATGGAGCAAGCAATTCAGAAGGCCGGGCGCTCGAAGTATGGCCACGACCACGACATCCGAGCTCATATCGACCGCAACTCCGGTGAAATCTCGCTCGCCCGCTACATCGAGGTCGTGGAAGAGGTTGAAAACGAAACCACGCAGGTGACATTGGCGGCCGCTCTGCGCCGCCATCCCACCACGGCGGTCGGTGAATTCCTCGTCGATCCGTTACCGCCGATCGACTTCGGCCGGATTGCGGCCCAGACTGCGAAGCAAGTCATCGTTCACAAGGTCCGCGAAGCAGAACGCCGCCGGCAGTACGACGAATTCAAGGATCGCGTTGCGGATATCGTGAACGGGCTCGTCAAGCGCGTCGAATTTGGCAACGTCATCGTCGACCTTGGCCGCGCCGAGGCACTTCTGCGGCGCGAGGAGACGATTCCTCGCGAGCACTTTAATACGGGAGATCGCGTGCGCGCCTATATCATGGACGTCCGCGAGGAGCCGCGGGGTCCTCAGGTTTTCCTATCGCGCACCCACCCGCAATTCATGGCCAAGTTGTTTGCCCAGGAAGTCCCGGAGATCTACGAGGGGATTATCGAGATTCGTGCCGTGGCTCGCGACCCCGGATCCCGCGCCAAGATCGCCGTGCATTCACGTGATTCCGGGATCGACCCGGTCGGTCCGTGCATCGGCATGCGCGGCTCCCGCGTCCAGGCGGTTGTTGGCGAGCTGCAAGGCGAAAAAATCGATATCATCCAGTGGTCGAATGATCCGGCCACCTTCGTCGTCAATGCACTGGCGCCCGCCGAGGTCACTAAGGTGGTTCTCGATGAGGAAGCAAACCGGATCGAAGTGGTTGTTCCCGACGACCAGCTCAGCTTGGCGATCGGTCGCCGGGGTCAGAACGTTCGACTGGCTTCGCAGTTGACTGGTTGGGATATCGACATTCTCACCGAGGAAGAGGAGTCGGTGCGACGGAACGCAGAATTTACGGCCCGTTCGCAGACGTTCGTTGATGCCTTGAACGTCGATGACGTCATTGCGCATTTACTCGTAACTGAAGGTTTCACCACCGTTGAGGACGTTGCCTTCGTGCCGGTCGAAGAATTAGCTGAGGTCGAAGGTTTGGATGTGTCCATTGCCGAAGAGCTCCGCAATCGCGCGCGGACGTTTCTTGAGGCGCGCGATGAAGCGGACATGCGCCGTCGCGTCGAACTCGGGGTAGAGGATTCGCTGGCATCGCTGGAGGGACTGAAACCGGCGGCTCTGGTCGCCCTTGGCGAGGCAGGTGTGAAGACGCTGGATGATCTCGCCGACCTCGCAGCGGACGAGTTGCTGGAGATCCTGCCTCAGGACTCGCTCTCTCCGGAGCGCGCCGACGCGATTATCATGGCGGCGCGCGCTCACTGGTTTGAAGACGAACAATCCGACGGAACATCAGCATCAGGCGGCGCCGCGTCGGTGGCGGTTGGCCAAGGCGCCGAGGGGCGGTGAGCGGGATGGTCGCTGCCGCGACGGAGGTGTACGTCCAGGAGATCCAGGACGATCGCTCGGCCTACGAGCGTCGCTGCCTGGTCCGCGGTATAGTCGTCAACCGCCGTGGCCTGATCCGCTTCGTGGTCAGCCCCGAGGGAGCGCTTGTTCCGGACATCGAGGAACGGTTGCCCGGCCGGGGTTTCTGGGTCACGGCCGATCGAACGGCCCTGACCACAGCGTTGCGGCGGAAGCTGTTTGCAAGAGCGGCGAGACAAGCGGTCGCCGTGCCGGAGGAGCTGCCTCAACAGTTGGAGCTATCGCTGATTCGACGCTGCCGCGAGCTGCTAGGGCTTGCCCGGCGCGCCGGACAAGCAGTTTTCGGGTATCAGAAGGTTCGCGAACAGCTTCTGACCGGTTTGGACGGAATGCTGATCGAGGCCGTTGATGGCGCGAGCGGCGATTGCCGCAAGCTGCAGGCCCTCGCCCCCCGCATGCCGGTGGTGCGCGTTCTCTCCGCTGCGGAAATCGGGACTGCCGTCGGGCGGGACCATATCGTCCATGGCGTCATTCGTTCGGGGCGGTTGGCGGAGCTGTTGGATCGAGACGCCCACCGGCTGGCGGGCCTGCGACCCGCGGTGCCGACCCCTCTTACGCCAGTTTGAGTCCACGTGAACAAGATGACCGATATCGACGAACGCGACCGGAAAAAGCAGAGCGAGGGAAAGCAACCGCGGCGGTTGGAGCTTAAGAAAACGGTCGAAACCGGCCAGGTTCGCCAAAGCTTCGCCCACGGTCGATCCAAGATGGTTACGGTGGAGGTGCGCAAGAAGCGCACGTTCGCGCCGGAAGCGCGAGGCCGGTCGCTCGACGGAGCGCGCGGGCATCAGCGCGACGGCGGTCCGGGTGAAGGCGGTGCGCCACGGCCTGAGACGAAGGCGCGGGATGGCTCGGCGGTCGGCTTGACCAATGCCGAGAAGGCAACCCGGGCCCGCGCTCTGCAGGATGCGATGAAAGCGGAAGAGGATCGGAATCTCGCTCCGCCGTCCAGCGTTCCCGCAGAGGAATCTTACCTGGAAGAGGCTATAGAGCAGCAAGGCGCAGACGCGGCCGCCGCGGAAGGGTTACCCCCCGAGATCCCGGCGATGCCGCAACCCGCTGGGAACCCCCCGCCAAGCGTTGCCGAAGAGGTGCTCGAAGAGGGCGCGCCCAATGCTGTTGCGCCGATTGGTGAGCAGGCCGAGCCGGCAACGGCAGCGCCCGCGCAGCCGGTCCCTGACGAAAGCGCTCCGGCTCTCGCTGAAGGAGCTGGTGAACAGAACCGGGAGGCAGCGGCGCAACCTGCTGCCGAATCTGGCGCTGCAGTCGCGAAGCCGGCAACCGCCGAGGCGGAGGCTGACGCCCGCGGGAAGGCAAAACGGCCCGCGCGCGTAGAGGTTCGTAAGGTCGATCCAGGTCGGCGGGACGACGCGAGCGGTCGTCGTTCGGGGAAAATCAATATAACCGACGTTTTGGATGACGCCGCAGGCGAGCGCATGCGTAGCCTGGCCTCGGTGCGGCGTGCCCGCGAAAAAGAGCGGCTGAAGCAAATCAGCCAACGGATGGAAAATCAGAAGGTCGTGCGCGACGTGATCATTCCAGAGAGCTTGACGGTGCAGGAGCTGGCCAACCGGATGGCCGAGCGCTCCACCGACGTGATCAAGGCGCTGATGCGCATGGGGGTGATGGCCACGATCAATCACACCATCGATGCGGATACGGCAGAGCTTTTGGCGGTCGAATTCGGCCACAACGTCCGCCGGGTCACCGCAGCCGATGTTGAGATAGGCTTGAGAGGCGAGGAAGACACCGCCAGCGATCTGGTCCGCCGCCCACCGGTTGTCACGGTGATGGGCCACGTCGACCATGGCAAGACGTCCCTTCTGGATGCGCTCCGCAAGACGGATGTGGCCGCGCATGAGGCGGGCGGGATAACGCAGCATATCGGCGCGTATCAAGTCACGCTGGCTGATGGGGAGCGGATTACCTTCATCGACACACCGGGCCACGCCGCATTCACGCAGATGCGAGCGCGTGGTGCTCGGGCGACGGACATCGTTGTCCTTGTCGTGGCCGCCGATGACGGTGTCATGCCGCAAACGGTGGAAGCGATCAACCACGCCAAGGCGGCAGAGGTGCCGATCATCGTTGCCATCAACAAGATCGATCGACCGGACGCCGATCCGAGACGCGTACGCACCGAGCTTCTGCAGTACAGCATTCAGGTCGAAGAAATGGGCGGCGAGACGCTTTCTATTGAAGTCTCTGCCAAGGAAGGCACCAATCTGGACAAGCTGGCGGAAGCAATTCTGCTGCAGGCCGAATTGCTCGACCTGAAGGCGAACCCGGATCGGCCCGCTGAGGGTCTCATTATTGAAACAAAGGTGGAGCGTGGTCGCGGCGCTGTCGCCACCGTGCTTGTTCAGCGAGGCACGCTGCGGGTGGGGGACATCTTTGTTGCAGGAAGCGAATGGGGCCGCGTTCGCGGCATGATGGATGCGGTCGGCGCGCAGTTGGGTGAAGCGCCGCCCAGTATGCCCGTCGAGGTGCTGGGCCTGAACGGCGTGCCGGCGGCCGGTGACGATGTCGTCGCCGTCCCCAATGAAAGCCGCGCGAGGGAAATTACTGAGTTTCGCCAACGGCGCACCCGCGATGCTCGGGTATCGGTGGGACGTGGCACTTTCGAACAACTCTTCAGCCGAATCCAACAGGGTGAGGGGCAGGAGCTGGCCGTTGTCATCAAGGCCGACGTGCATGGTTCCGCAGAAGCGATCGTCGGCGCGCTCGAGAAGCTTGGTGGCGATCACGTCAAGGTGGTGGTGCTGCATACGGGCGTCGGCGGCATCAACGAGACCGACGTCAGCCTGGCCCGTGCCTCCAACGGTCTCATCATCGGCTTCAACGTACGGGCTAATCCGCAGGCGCGCGAACTGGCGCGACGCGACGGGGTCGAGATCCGCTACTACTCGATCATTTACGAACTGGCTGATGACGTGAAGTCGCTGCTGTCCGGTATGTTGGCCCCTACTTTGCGGGAGAATATTCTGGGGTATGCGGAGATCCGGGAAGTCTTCAATATTTCGAAAGTTGGCAAGGTCGCAGGCTGCCGGGTTACGGAAGGTGTCGTTCGCCGTGGCAGCAAGGTTCGGCTCCTGCGCGACAATGTGGTGATACACGAAGGCGATCTATCCCAGCTCAAGCACTTCAAAGAAGACGTCAGGGAGGTCCGCGAGGGCTTCGAGTGCGGTATCACTCTGGCCAACTATCAGGACATTCAAATCGGCGACCGCATCGAAAGCTTCGAATTGGAGGAGGTGGCGCGGGAGCTTTAGGGGTGGCTTGGCCACACCTTGGGCGCTGCGTCCTATTTCCATGGCGCGCCGTCACCAACCATCGGGTCAGCGTCAACTCCGCGTCGGCGAAGAGTTACGCCATGCGCTTGCCTGGACCATCGAGCGTGATGAACTCCGTGATGCCGCTCTCTCGGGGCGAACGGTCACTGTGACCGAGGTACGGATCAGCCCTGACCTCCGCCAGGCGACGGTCTTCGTCATGCCGCTTGGGGGAAACGCACAGGACACAGTGCTTGCCGCGCTGACCCGCGCCCGCGGCTTCCTGCGACGACGGATTGCCGACACCGTGACGTTGAAGTACGTGCCCGATTTGACATTTCGGATCGACCGGTCTTTTGAGGAAGCGGACCGGATTGCCCGGATGCTGCGTCAGCCGGACGTCGTGCGTGATCTCAAGCCCGCTTCGAGAACGTCGAAAGATGATGATGGGGAAAGTTAACTTGGCTGGACGACGGGGTACGAGAAAGATCAGCGGGTGGCTCGTTATTGATAAACCGGCTGGAATGACGTCGGCGGCTGTTGTGAGCCGGGTTCGGAGAGCCACGGGGGCGGCTAAGGCCGGCCACGGCGGCACGCTTGATCCACTGGCGACGGGTTTGCTGCCGCTCGCGCTCGGTGAGGCGACCAAGACCGTCAGTTACGTTATGGAAGGTCGCAAGGTCTACAGGTTCACCGTTCGCTGGGGAGAGCAGCGAGACACCGACGATGCTGACGGCCAGATCGTCGCGAGAAGTGATTTGCGGCCGACCCGCAACGAGATCGTCGCCTTGCTCGATCGTTTCCAAGGAGATATCGAACAAGTCCCGCCCACGTACTCGGCGATCAAAGTGTCCGGCGAACGCGCCTATGCTCTCGCCCGCACCGACCAGCCGGTGGAGCTTGCTGCACGAACCGTGCACGTTTCCAGGATTGGGTTGCTTGATTGCCCCTCGGCGGATTTCTCCATCTTCGAAGTGGAGGCCGGCAAGGGCGTTTACATGCGTGCCTTGGCCCGTGACTTGGGTACGGCGTTGGGCTGCCTCGGGCACGTGGTCGCCTTGCGTCGGCTGTCGGTGGGACCGTTCACCGAGTCGCAGGCGATATCCCTGGAAATGCTGGAGTTGGTCGGTCATAGTGAGGACTTGAAGACGTACCTGCTTCCGGTGGGGTCAGCGCTGGCCGGCATCCCGGCGCTGAGCGTTACCGAAGCGGAGGCCAATAGCCTCCAGCGCGGGCAGCCCATTGCGGCATTGCCTGTTGCAAGCCGGTCCCCCTCCACTCAGGTCAGTCGGGACGTCGTCGTTTGTACGATGGCGAGGGGCAAGGCGGTGGCGTTGGCGCAGATAAAAGGGGGAGAAATTCACCCCCTCCGCATTCTCAATTATTGATGCACGGAGACCTCGATGTCGCTCACCGCTGAGCGTAAACAGGAAGTGATCAAGGAATACGCGACCGCTGAAGCCGACACTGGCTCGCCAGAAGTACAAGTGGCGATACTAAGCGAACGCATTCGTAACCTTACCGAACACTTGAAGGCCCACAAGAAAGATTTTCATTCACGCCGTGGCTTACTGATGATGGTTGGTCAGCGCCGGCGATTACTGGACTATCTGAAGCGCAAGGAAGTCAGTCGCTATGAGCGGCTGGTCGAACGGCTGGGATTGCGCCGCTAAGTCTGGGACCGCGTCAATTCGTCAATTTTCGCAGCGTTGACCGGACGGAGAGACACGTTCTAGTCGGCCGCCCGATCCAAAGGATACCGTGTATGTTCAAAGAATTCCGCAAGGAGCTAGACTGGGGCGGACGCTTGCTCGTGCTCGAATCTGGCAAGGTCGCTCGCCAAGCTGACGGTGCTGTTATCGCGACGATGGGCGAGACCAAGGTTCTCTGCACCGTCGTCTATGACAAGATGCCGAAGGCTGGGCTCGACTTCTTTCCCTTGTCCGTGCACTACCAGGAAAAAAGCTTTGCCGCTGGCAAAATTCCCGGAGGTTTTTTCAAGCGTGAAGGTCGGCCGGCGGAAAAGGAAATCCTGACGTCACGGTTGATCGACAGGCCGATCCGGCCCTTGTTCGCCAAAGGGTATCGCAACGAAACCCAGATTATTTGTACCGTCTTGAGCCACGATCTGGAAAACGACCCTGACATCGTTTCCATGATTGGCACATCTGCGGCGTTGACGCTGTCGGGCGTTCCCTTCCTTGGCCCCATCGCCGGTTGCCGGGTCGGCTACATCAACGGCGATTACGTTCTCAACCCTCAGCTTGATCAAATGGCTGCAAGCGCGCTGGACCTCGTTGTTGCCGGTACGCGCGACGGCGTGCTGATGGTCGAGTCGGAGGCAAAGGAGCTCACCGAAGACGTCATGCTGGGCGCGGTCATGTTCGGGCACCGCGGTTTCCAGCCTGTGATCGAAGCGATCATTGATCTTGCCGAAGTTTGTGCGAAAGAGCCTCTGGACCTCCCCAAGGTACCGGTGGGGATCGAGAGCCTGGCGGAACAAATTCATTGCTTGGCCGGAGCTGGGCTGGCTGAGGCCTATGCAGAGGTCGTCAAGCAGGATCGCCGGGACAAAGTCGCGGCGGTCAAGCAGCGAACGCAAGCGGCGTTGGCCGAAGACCAAGCGCTTGACCAGATGCTGGTCTTCGAGTGTTTCGACGAACTCTTCAAGGATCTCGAAAAGAGCATCGTCCGCCGGAGCATCGTTACCGAAGGCAAGCGGATCGATGGACGTGATACGCGCGCGGTTCGACCGATCGCGGTCGAAGTCGGGCTGTTGCCCCGTGCTCATGGCAGCGCGTTGTTCACGCGAGGCGAGACTCAGGCGCTGGTTGTGACCACTCTGGGAACGGGCCAGGACGAGCAGATCGTCGACGCACTTGCCGGCGAATTCCGCGAGCACTTCATGTTGCACTACAATTTCCCACCCTACTCGGTGGGTGAGGCGGGCCGCTTCGGATTTACAGGTCGCCGCGAAATCGGGCATGGCAAGCTTGCCTGGAGATCGATTCGCCCGCTCTTGCCGCCCAAGGCGGAATTTCCCTACACCATTCGCGCTGTATCCGAAATTACAGAGTCCAATGGCTCGTCCTCGATGGCGACGGTCTGCGGCACATCCCTTTCGCTGATGGACGCAGGCGTTCCGCTCGTCCGGCCGGTGGCCGGCATCGCAATGGGACTGATCAAGGAACCGGACGCCTTCGTCGTCCTGTCCGATATCCTCGGCGACGAAGATCACCTGGGGGATATGGATTTCAAGGTCGCCGGCACCGAGCAAGGCATCACAGCCTTGCAGATGGACATCAAGATTACCTCCCTCACGGAAGCGATTATGCAGAGCGCCCTCGAGCAGGCGCGCGATGGTCGTATTCACATCCTGGGCGAGATGGCGAAAGGGATTTCTTCCGCACGGGAGGATCTCAACAGCAATGCGCCCCGGATCACCGTTATTCACATCAATAAGGAAAAGATCAGGGAGGTGATCGGGCCGGGCGGTAAGATGATCCGCGAAATCTGCGAAACGACAGGCGCGCGTATCGACTTGGAGGACGACGGCACGGTGAAGGTTGCCGCCGTCGATCAGCGGGCGGCAGACGCGGCCATCGACTGGATCCGGTCGATCGCGGCAGAGCCCGAGATCAACATGGTCTACACCGGGAAGGTTGTGAAGGTCGTTGATTTTGGCGCTTTCGTTAACTTCCTCGGCACCCGTGACGGGCTCGTTCACATCAGCGAGCTCGCAAAAGAACGCGTCGGCAAGGTAACCGATGTCGTTCAGGTGGGGGATACGGTTAAGGTCAAGCTGATCGGCATCGACGATCGAGGCAAGATCAAACTCTCGATGCGGGCTATCGACCAGGACACTGAGCGGGATCAGGGAGAAAAAGCGCCCGTCAAGGCCAGCTGATCGGCTTTTGGTCTCGAATCGGAAAGGCGCTGGCAGCCAACCCTCCGGTGTCGCGTCGGCGCGAGTCGCCTTTCGCCGCACGTTATATATATCCATAGATAGGAAGCCGGCGGCGGCGCCCTCCGGCGAATGGGAACGCAACGCTTAACCCGGCTCGCCGGTGTTGGCGCACGCTGAAATAGGAGAAAGAAGCTGTTGCGATCCCTGGAAATTTCCGGTCGCGAGGTGTTGCCGATCGTTGAAGGTGGCAAGGGTGTTTCCGTTTCCAATGGACGGAGCGCCGGCGCATTTGCCGCGGCTGACTGTGTCGGGACCTTCTCGGGTGTCAACTCAGACGCCTTAGATGACCACGGAAACGTGATTCCTCAGGTTTACCGTGGCCGCACCCGTCGTGAGCGATACGAAGAACTGGTCGCCTATGCGATCCGCGGCGGTATCGCGCAAGCACGGATCGCGTACGACGAAGCAAGCGGTCGCGGGCGCATTCACATGAACGTTTTGTGGGAGGCCGCAGCGACGCCGCGCATTCTGCACGGTGTATTGGAGGGGGCGAAGGGGCTGATCCACGGCATCACCTGTGGCGCCGGCATGCCTTACAGATTGGCCGAGATCGGCGCATCGTTCGGCGTTTTCTGCTATCCGATCGTCTCTTCCGCGCGGGCATTCAGGGCTTTGTGGCGCCGCTCCTACAGCAAGTACCGCCATTGCCTCGGAGGGGTCGTCTACGAAGATCCCTGGCTGGCAGGCGGGCACAACGGGCTCAGCAATTCAGAAGATCCAGCACGGCCGGAGCCGCCCCTTCCCCGCGTGATGGAACTGCGGCGGGAGATGCGGACATACGGGCTAGAGACGCTGCCAATCTTTATGGCCGGGGGAATTTGGTATCTGCGCGAATGGCGGGACTGGATCGATAACCCGGATCTCGGGCCGATCGCCTTTCAGTTCGGCACCCGGCCGCTGGTCACCCGGGAAAGTCCCGTGTCCCCGGAGTGGAAACGCCGGTTGCTGGCGCTGAAGGACGGCGATGTCTATCTAAACCGCTTCAGTCCCACGGGGTTTTACTCTTCGGCAGTCCGCAACACGTTTCTGCGGGAGCTTGTTGAGCGGAATGAACGACAAGTAGCCTACACGCGCGAAACAGTTGGTGAACATACCCAACCTCTGCGCGTCGGCGCCCGCGGGC
>DAIQPV010000073.1:0-10804 GCA_036787145.1 Rhodospirillales bacterium | reverse complement strand
CAGTTCAAGCAGCTCTTGATGGCGTCGGGTTTCGATCGCTACTTCCAGATCGCGCCGTGCTTCCGCGACGAAGATGCGCGGGCCGATCGCTCGCCCGGAGAATTCTACCAGCTCGACTTCGAGATGGCGTTTGCCACCCAGGACGACGTCTTTGAAGCCATCGAGCCCGTTCTGGCCGGCTTGTTCGCGGAATTCGCGAACGGGAGAGCCGTCACACCACCGCCCTTTCCGCGCATCCCGTTCGACCAGAGCCTGCTGCTCTATGGCTCGGACAAACCCGATCTCCGCAATCCGCTCCGCATCGCCGACGTGACCGAGGCGTTCCGCGGCGGCGGCTTCGGCCTGTTCGGCAAGCTGGTGGCGACGGGTGCCGTGGTGCGCGCCATCCCGGCACCGCGAGCGGCGGAGAAGCCCCGGGCATTCTTCGACAAACTGAACGAGTGGGCCCGCGACGAAGGCATGGGGGGGCTGGGCTATATCGTGTACGAGGCAGAGGGCGCCAAAGGGCCCATCGCCAAGAACCTGGAGGCCGAGCGGATCGAGCAGGTGCGGACGGCGGCCGGCGCCGCTGCCGGCGACGCCGTGTTCCTCGTCTGCCAGCCGAAGGCCAAAGCCGAGAAGTTCGCGGGCTTGGCGCGCGAGCGGCTGTGCGACCTGCTGGACCTGCGCGAAAAGGACGCGTTCCGCTTTTGCTGGATCGTCGATTTCCCGATGTACGAGCGCAACGAGGATACCGGCCTGATCGAGTTCAGCCACAACCCGTTTTCGATGCCGCAAGGCGCGATGGAGGCGCTGACGACCCAGGATCCGCTGACGATCAAGGCCTATCAGTACGATATTGTCTGCAACGGGGTCGAGCTCTCGTCCGGCGCCATCCGCAACCATCGTCCCGACATCATGCTCAAGGCCTTCGCCATTGCCGGCTACGACGAGGCCGTGGTCCGTGAGCGCTTCGGTGGCCTGTTTCACGCCTTCGAGTTTGGCGCGCCGCCGCACGGCGGGTCTGCTCCCGGTATCGACCGGATGGTGATGCTGCTGGCGGACGAACCCAACATCCGCGAGGTCATCGCTTTCCCCATGAACCAACAGGCGCAGGACCTGCTGATGGGAGCGCCAGCCGAAGTCGAACCACGCCGGCTGAAGGAACTACACCTCCGCCTCGACCTGCCGGCACCAAAGCGCGCCGGGAACGAACGAACAGGCCGTCCCTCCGATACAGCTGCGACAGAGCAACCCCGGGACGATGTTCTTCCTTAGGGGTTGCTGTCTTCCGACAAGAACCGGCTCGCCACCCAACCCTCAAGCCCCTTGTAACGGACTTTGCACCACCGCTCCTTGCCGGCTTTCCCTCGCTTGGCTTCGCTCATCGCCTGCCATTGAGCAAACGATGGCCCGCCCTGACAGCCGAGGTTCTGAAGACCGCGACCGTCGTGCGGAATGTCGCCAATTTTCGCGCTGCTCGCCGCTGGCTCGGCACGCATATTGAGGACATCATCGGCCGCGACGCCTCTCACAGCGTAACGGTCCGGGCCATCGGCTTCCGCGAAAGCGTCGGAGGATACGAATGAGGCTGCGATCGCCAAAGTCGCAAGCAACCAAAGCTTTGGCACTCTCATCCGTTCCCTCCCTCCTTGCTATCGAAAACGGGCCTATTTTCGTGTGATGGTCAGCGTATAGCTTGCCGTCGAGCCGCGGCGGGCGACGGCCCGAACGAGATAGGGGTCGATGAGGTATGTGGTGTCGGCCGGGACGGAAATGATCGCCTCCGATCCGTCAATTTCCCCGCGGTGGACCGCCGCACCGCTTTGATCACGAACGTCTCGAACGTTGAAGTACGCTGACGTACTTGTCGTCGTCATCTTTACTGTCAGGGTCTGACCGGCCTTCGCTGGAACCGCGTAAGCCACGGACTTGGAGCCCTGTATCGTACCCGAGACGGTTGTGCTGCCGGAGTCCGCAAAGCTCACAGCCTGAAGCGTCTGATCCTGCGAGAGGAGGCTCTGCGCCGCCGCCGTGTCGACGGTCGGGAGAGCTTTGGCACCGCTGGCCTGTGCCGGCACCGCTGGAGCCGTCGTCGGCGCAGAGGCCGTTTGAACGCTCGTCGCCGCTCCGCTGCCCCCGGATGATCCGCCCGAGCAGGCGGAAACAAAGGTAACCACCAAAAACAGACAGAATAGCTTACCATTAAGTCGCATTTTACCGAGCCTCCCTAGCACCCGAGTGTTTTTAGGATATCTTGATCACGAGCGATCATTGCTTGTCGTATTTAACCTCCAAAATGCTCTTGTTGTCTCTGTCGACTTCGCATTTAAACTTAAAATGGAAGTTATCATTATCTTTCTGGAACTTCCCTTCGCCGAAAAGGGTGCTTTTTCGATCTGTATCTTTCGTCTCACTGATATGGCTGTCGAGTTCGATTGCCTGGACCTGAGGATGATCGCGCTTAATCCGTTCAAGAACTCCCTGTTTGCAGCCATCATAGGCCCAACTCCCCGGATCGGTGAGATCCGAGGCACCCGACGACCCACCGGCACACGCGGCGAGGACCACCCCAAAACACCACGCGGCGCAACTTGACCTAGAAAGCTTCATGATCGTTGTCCCTTTCGATTCGCAAAGTCGGTTAAGGAGTACACGTACTGAACCTCTCTCTCCGATGCCCTTCCCTCCCTAGCGGCGTCGTCGCGTCAGCGCCCACCACCACAACAGGGCGGCGTTGAGGGCGATGGCAGCGACGAGCAAGATGATGTTGATGGCGATCGAGTCTTCGGCATAGCCGTCCAGGATGCTCAGCAGAAACGTCCAGGGCGCCCCGAGCATCAAGGCGTAGGCCGGCGCCAATGGATCGTCCCACGGGATGACAAAGCCGATGATCAGCGCACCGATGCCGGCGAGCGTGTAGGCTGCTGCAATGACGACAAGAATCCGTCGTAGCATCTCGCCACCTGCCTTCGCGCAGCGATGCGAATTACAGCAAACAAAGGTCGCACGAAAAAGAGGTCGGCCGGCTGGAGATTAGCCGCCGACGATCACGGCCTCCGGGATGGTATAGAAACGGAAGTTGTTGACGCCGACCAACCAGTCGTCACCCTGTTTCTCCGCAGTTACCTTCGCCGCCGGATCGGCGCTCGTCACATTATTTCCACGGAAGATCAGCACGGAGTCCACTTTATCCGCATGTAAAGGCACGTCGGAGCCAGGCGCCGCCAGACGAACCTCCGCCTGCCCGGCGGCGGGACCACGGATGACCCCGAAGGAGCACTGTGCTGATCCTTTCGGATCCGGCCCCACGGAACAGGGCACTTGGCCGGTGGCGTGATAGGGCGTACCGGCGACCTTCGCGTCCGTGCTCCCCGCTGTGCCGGTAATGCCGACGGTCAGCGTATACTTGGCAGTCTCATTGCGGCGCGCAGCGCTGCGCATCAGATAGACGCGCACGGTATAGTCGCCATCGACCGGCAGCGTCCCGGTCCATTCGTTGCCGAGGGTCGAGCCGTTAGCGAGCGCTGCGTCCGAACCCGGCGGAAGAACGTTGAAGTAGTTGGCGCCGTTGCTGGTCTTCATCGAGACGCTCATCGTCTGCCCGGCCTTGGCGCCCAGCTTATAGTCGATGATCTCAGCGCCCTTGATGGCGCCGCTTAGCGTGGCCGACGAAGCCCCGGCATGGAAACTGACCCGCTCTTGCCGGATGCCTTGCGCGGACAGAGAGTCCCACGGCATCGCCAGCGCGGCCGTAATAATCAGAAGCCACACGGCCAGCGATTTCATCTTTCCCTCCCAATTTTTTCTTATTACCTTTTATAATACGGCGTTTGCGCCATCGCAGATTGTGGCGAGCAATTATTCACAATTATACCACATTTAGGACGCCGCGCAATCCCCGACAAGAGCCGGGAAGGCCGCCTCGTAGGCGAGGCGCGCCTCCTCCTCCAGCTCGAACTTCACGTGCAGGTTCCCACCCCCGGTGCTCCTGACCACGAACGTCAAGGCCCGAGGGCAGCCGGCGATCAGGAGGATCGCTGTGTCACCCTCGTTGGCAGGGACGCCCGATAGCTTTGCTCCGCCTAGGCTCAGGTCGAGGACCCGCATGAGATGCTCGCTGGAACCCAGACGAACCCGAGCGGGCAGATCGACAGCGATGCGAGGTGTCTTCCTGCGGTCCGCTTCCTTTGTCGAGGTGCGGACGACGCGCACCAGAGTGGGGCGCAGCCCACCAACGCTGCCCGCCACCTCTCCCGAGATGTTGCGAATCCTGAGGGCTTGTCCGCTGGTCTGGCGCGCGTCCTGAGACACCTGCGCAATCAACGACGAAACTTCCCGCGCCGCCATCGTGGTTTCCGACACATTGCGACTGATTTCCTGAGTTGCCGCGCTCTGCTGTTCCATGGCAGCGGCGATGGCCGTCGATGTCTGGTCGATCTGCTCGACGGTGCGGCCGATTTCCACCACGGCATCCGCGGCACTCTGGGTGGCGGTGCGGATCGCCGTTACCCGACGGCTGATCTCCTCGGTGGATCGGGCCGTCTGGTCGGCCAGGTTCTTGACTTCGCTCGCAACCACGGCAAACCCGCGCCCGGCTTCTCCGGCACGCGCCGCCTCAATCGTGGCATTCAGGGCCAGCAGATTGGTTTGCCGGGCAATGTTATTGATCAGGTCCGCCATCTCGCCAATTCCGGCGACCTCGGCCGATAGGGCAGCGATGGCTTTTTCGCTGTGCCGGCTGCCGTCGACCGCTGCCCGTGCAACCGAACTGGCGTGGCCGATCTGTTGACTGATCTCGGCGATCGAAGCCGCCAGTTCCTCGCTGGCCGCCGACACCGCCTGGGCGTTGACCAGGGCCTCCTCAGAAGCCGCCGCGACACCTTGCGCGTGACCGCTGACGCGATCGGCGGACCCGGCCATGTCACCCGCCTCCCCCGCCATAGCCTGCGTCAGTCCGACGACCTCCTCCACAGCGCGCCGGACTTCCCGCTCGATGGTCTGCGCCATTCCATCCAAAGCGTGGCGACGCGTATCCTCCGCCCGCCGTTCCATCTCGCGCTGCTCGTGGGTTGCGTAAGCAAGCCTGGCTTTGGTCGCGCGCAGGAGCGTCATCACCCGTCGGAATTCTGGTGTCAGTGGCATCTCGATTTCGTGGTCGGTCTCGTTCCGCGCGATTGCCTCGAAGTGGTGCGCCATGCGCCCGAGAAGCCGGCGCGACAGGGCCGCCAGCGACCAGCCGAGGATCCCGACTGACGCGGTGCCAATCAGAGCGATCGTGGCTCCTGTCAGCGGTCCGGCCATCTGACCACCGAGAGGGGCGCCCGCCGCGGTCAGCCCCGACAGCGCCACCATCGCGGCGAGCCTTGCGACGATGCCGGAGGAGAGCCGCCGCAGCCGATGCCGCAGCCCCGGACGGATCGCCTCGCCATCGGCGACCTGCAGGCCGCCGGTGCCGGCATGAATCGCCGCATAGGCCTGCGCCGCCGCCGCAACCTGGCCCCGCGATGGCCTCGTCCGGATCGAGATATAGCCTTTTATGGCACCCGCTTCGATCACCGGCGTGACGTTGGCACGCACCCAGTAGAAGCTGCCGCCCCTGGCGCGGTTCTTAACCAACCCCTCCCACGGTCTCCCGGACTTGATCGTCTTCCAGAGATCGGCGAAGGCTTCCTTCGGCATATGCGGATGGCGCACGAGGTTGTGGGGCGAGCCGACCAGCTCCTTCTCGGAAAATCCGCTGATATCGATGAACGCCTTATTGACGAAGACAATCCGGCCGCCGGCGTCAGTCCGGGAGACGATGACCTCGCCCTCCCGCATCTCGATCTCGTGATCGATAATCGGCTCGTTAACGCGCATGGGTCCGCCGCCCCTTATCAGCAGTGTCGGATGCTGCCGCAATTACTAGGCGTAATCGATAAAGGGCGGCTTAACGCCGCGCCGGGATCGTTCCAGCCGTCGACGCCGGCTCGGCGGGGGCCGCCGGCAGGGCAGATGGCGCCGAAGATCGGGGCGGGTCAGGCCTTGGCGCTTGGTCGCGCGCGCACGCCGTCGAGCCAACGGCGCAAAGCGCCGGCGCTTTCCGCGGGCGCCAGCTTGAGCCAGGCGGCGAACTCGACTGTAACGAAGGCGGTGATATCCGCCGCGCTGAAGTCGGGACCAGCCACGAACGGACTCTCTGCCAGCCTCGCGTCAAGCACGTCGAAGAAATGTCCGACGCGCGCCCGGCCGCGTTCGGCCAGCGCGGGAATCTGTTCGTAACCCACGGGCCCCGGCAGCGCCCGGCCGGCCATCCCCTTGGTCTCATTCCGCAGCGCCTCGGCAGCGGCGAGGAAGCCATCGATCTCGCAGCGGTGATCCCACATGGCGATCACCGCCTTTTCCTTGGCATCCCGGCCCAGCAGAGGCGGCTGCGGATTCGTCTCTTCGATGTAGCGACAGCAGGCCGTGACCTCGCTGATCATCGTGCCGTCCTCCAGTTCGAGCACGGGCACCGTTCCCCATGGGTTCAGCTTGAGGAACTCCGGGCGCATCTGTTCTCCGGCCCGCAAGTCAACCTGCACGACGGGGATGGTAACCCCCTTCTCGGCCAGAAACATGCGGACGCGACGCGGGCTGGGGGCGGGGCTGAAATCGTAGAGCTTCATGCGAGGCGAGCCATCGGTCGATTCATCAGTTTCCCATGCTAACGCCCGCGCGCGCCGCGTCCAACGGTAATGCGGCTCGCCGCCGGGGCCAGGTTCACGGCTGCAACCGGCCGCCCGCCTCTCACGCGAAGGCCGAGATGCGCAGCGGCTGGCGCCGGCGCCCCCAGTCTCCCGGCTGGCTTTCGAATATGCCCGCCACGGCCGTGCCGCACGCTCCGCACGCGCTGTCGCGCAGAGCCCAGGCGGTGAGATCGTACCAGTTGCGGCCGATCAGCAGCTCGCCGCACGCCGGACAATAAGTCGAGCCGCCGGCCTCGTCGTAAACGTTGCCGGTGTAGACATACCGAAGCCCGTTCTTGAGTGCGATGCGGCGCGCCCGGGTCAGCGTCGCAGGCGGTGTCGCCGGCGTATCGAGCATCTTCCAGTCGGGATGAAAGGCGCTGAAGTGCAGCGGGACGTCGGGCCCGAGGGTGTGGGCGATCCAGGCCGTCATCGCCTCCAGTTCGGCATCGGAATCGTTCTCGCCGGGAATCAGCAACGTGGTGATCTCGAACCACACCCGGGTCTCCCGTTCCAGATAGATCAGCGTATCCAGAACCGCCTGCAGATGCCCCGTGCAAAGCTTCTGGTAGAACGCCTCAGTGAACCCCTTCAGATCGACGTTCGCTGCATCCATGTGCGCGAACAGCTCGGAGCGGGGCTCAGGGCAGACGTAGCCGGCGGTCACCGCCACTGTCTTCAGTCCGCGGGCACGACACGCCCTCGCCACGTCCACGGCATACTCCAGGAAAATGACCGGGTCGTTATAGGTGAAGGCAACACTGCGGCAACCACTGGCCTCGGCCGCGCGCGCGATCGCTTCAGGGCCGGCGCGGTCGGTCAGCCGGTCGAACTCACGCGATTTCGAGATGTCCCAGTTCTGGCAGAACTTGCAGGTGAGATTGCAGCCCGCGGTCCCGAAGGAGAGGATGGGCGTACCCGGCAGGAAATGGTTCAGCGGCTTCTTCTCGATGGGGTCGATGCAAAAACCGCTGGAGCGTCCGTAGGTGGTCAGAACCACGCCGCCGTCGTGGCACGCCCGGACGAAGCACAAGCCACGCTGACCTTCATGCAGCCGGCAAAAACGCGGACAGACGTCGCACTGCACCCGCCCGTCTTCCAGCCGATGCCAGAAGCGGCCAGCCCTCAGCGCGTCTTCGTCTGCTTCCTCATCAGCGATCTTGACCATCGCGACGCCAGGTCGTCAGAGAGAAACGGATCTCGGCGCGGTGTTGTCCCAGCCCGCCAACCCATATGATATGGGATCAGATCGGAGGGCCGGCGATGACAGAATCCGTTCGCCCCGCAGCGGTGGCTGGCGCATTTTACCCTGGAGAAGCGCGCGATCTGCAACGAACAGTCCAGGCTCTGCTGGGCGATGCGGCCGCAAGCGGTGCCGCGCACCGGCCGCCGAAAGCCCTCATCGCGCCCCATGCCGGCTACGTCTATTCGGGGCCGGTCGCGGCCCGCGCCTATGCCCGGTTGGCGCCACTGGCGAACGTCGTCCGTCGCGTCGTGCTGATGGGCCCGGCGCACCGGGTGCCGATCGAGGGCGTTGCCGTACCCAGTGTTCAGGCGTTCGCCACGCCCCTGGGCGATGTCATGCTGGATTGCGCCGCGATCGAAAGCCTGAGGCACCTCCCCGGCGTCCGCGTGTGGGACGCACCTCACGCCGAGGAACACGCGCTCGAAGTGCAGTTGCCGTTCCTGCAGACGGCTCTCGGCCCGTTCAAGCTGGTGCCGCTGCTGGCGGGAGACGCGTCCGCAGACCTGATCGCCGACGTCCTGGAACGCCTCTGGGGTGGGCCTGAGACCCTCATCGTGATTAGCTCTGATCTCAGCCACTATCTCGACTATGCGGCTGCCAAGCGCCTCGACGCGGCCACCTGCCGCGCGATCGAAACCCTGGACGGCTCCGCCATCGAGTGGGAGCAGGCGTGCGGGCGGGTGCCGCTCACCGGCCTTTTGACACTGGCCCGGCGGCGGGGGCTGTCGGTGGAAACCCTCGACTTGCGCAACTCGGGAGACACCGCAGGCGGTCGGGCGCGCGTGGTGGGGTACGGCGCCTGGCTGTTCACCGAGCCCGGCGCCGGTCCAGGGCGCGCTCTTTCTTCCGATTGGGACGCCGCGGCCCGCGAGGCAAACCGGTCCACGTTACTTGCCCGCCATGGCAAGACCCTGCTCGACACCGCCGCCGCCTCGATCGATCACGGCTTGCGCTGGAACGACAAGCTCTGCGTGACCGCATCGGAGTATCCCGAAGCGCTGCAAACTCCTCGTGCCTCGTTCGTCACCCTTAAGGCTCACGGCCGGCTGCGGGGCTGCATCGGTTCCATCGAAGCCTACCGCCCGCTGATCGAAGATGTCGCCGTCAACAGCTTCGTCGCTGCTTTCCACGACGATCGTTTCGGACCGCTCAGGTCCGAGGAGCGGCCCCACATCGAGCTGACCATCTCGGTTCTGGACGAACCGCTACCCCTGAAGTTCGAAGATGAAGCCGCTCTCCTGGATCAGCTTCGCATCGGGCAGGACGGCCTGCTCATCCGTTGTGACGGCCGCCGCGGCCTGTTCTTGCCCCAGGTCTGGGACATGCTGCCGGATCGCGGCGATTTCCTGCGACAGCTGAAGCTGAAGGCCGGCCTCCCCGCCGAGCACTGGTCCGATGATTTTCGCGCGTGGCGGTTCGCGGTCAACAGCATCTCGTCCGGCGGGCCGGTGCAAACGACGTAGAGCTGAGCTCGCGGCCCGCTTACGATCGTCGGGGCCGCGGAACGTCCGCCGAGCAGGAGAAGAGAGCATGGGTCGCTTCGGGCTTAGCCAGCCGGTCAGGCGCAGCGAAGATCAGCGCTTCCTCACTGGCACGGCGCGCTACACCGCCGATATCTCGCTCCCCGGCCAGGCTCACGCCCTCGTCCTCCGCTCACCCCACGCTCACGCCGGGCTCGTCAGCATCGATGCCGAGGCGGCCGCCGCGCTGCCGGGCGTGCTTCTGATCGTCACCACAGCCGACCTCGCCGCCGACGGGCTGGGCGACATCCCATGCGCGGTGCCGGTCAAAGGGCCGGCCGGCCAACGGATGCCCAGCCCGGGCCGGCCGCTGCTCGCCCGGGAGAGGGTCCGCTTTGTCGGCGAGCCGGTGGCGTTCGTCGTGGCAGAGACGGTTGCCGCGGCACAAGACGCGCTGGAAGCCATCGAGGTCATCTACGATCCGCTGCCCGCGATCGCCGGCATCGGCGAGGCGTTGGAGGGCGATAGCCGTGGCCGGCTCTGGGAGGACGCCCCCGACAACAGTGCGTTTTTCTGGGAGCGGGGTGACAAGGCTTGTGTTGCCGACGTGATGCAGCGCGCCGCAACGCGGGTCGAGCTGGCGCTGGTGCACAACCGGGTGATCCCCTCCCCGATGGAGCCCCGCGCCTCAGTCGGCACTTACAACTCAGACGACCACCGCTACACGCTTTACACCTCCAGCCAGGGCGGTCACGCGATCAAGGAGCACCTTGCGCGCGACACATTGAAAATTCCGGCCGAACGCATCCGCGTCATCGTCCCGGATGTGGGCGGCGGGTTCGGCTCGAAGATCTTTCATTACCCGGAGGAAGCGCTGGTTTTGTGGTGCGCGCGCAAGCTGAATCGTCCTGTCAAATGGGTCGGCGACCGCTCCGACGCCTTCCTCGGCGATACCCATGGCCGCGATCAACAGAACAAGATCAGCGCCGCGTTTGCCGTGGATGGGCGGATCGAGGCGCTGTGCGTCGAGACCGTCGCCAACATGGGCGCCTACCTCAATGAGTTCGCGCCGGCGATTCCCTCGCGGATGACCGGCTGCATGCTGTCGGGCGCGTACGCCATCCCGCTGATCTACGCCAGCTGCACCGGCGTATACACCAACACCACGCCGGTCGATGCCTACCGTGGGGCGGGCCGGCCGGAGGCGACCTACATCATCGAACGGCTGATGGACGAGGCCGCCCGGCAGCTTGGTCTGGCGCCCGACGACCTGCGGCGCCGCAACCTCATCCGGCCGGAACAGATGCCCTATCAGACGGCCTCCGGCCCGGTCTATGACTCCGGCGATTTCGCCCGCAACCTCGACGATGCGCTGCAAGCGGCCGACTGGGCGGGCTTCGAGCATCGCC
>DAIQPV010000072.1:0-11006 GCA_036787145.1 Rhodospirillales bacterium | reverse complement strand
TAGCGGCCGAGCCGTTCCAGCCTGTCCGGGTCGAACGACTCGCCGAAAGCCTGCTGGCAGATTAGCGGCCGGTTCATCAGTTCCTTCCGACGGTCCTCGAACCACGGCAGCACCTGCGCTTTCAAGAAGTGGCGCAGGCCCTCAGCGTCGGCGGTGGCGGGTTGCTCGTCCTCGTCCAATTCGTCGTCATCGCGCGCCAACATGTCCTCCCACCATTGCTGCGTATCCTGCCGCAAAGCCGCCAGCGCGGCTTCGTAGGCGCTGTTGCGTCGAGAGCCAAGCAAATCGAGCGCGCGGTGCGTCATGGCCTCGTCCTCTGTCATTTCCCGGATCTCCTCATCCGTGTCGGTTGCCGTCGCGCGGATGGCATCGACGACTCGGGCGGTTTGATCCGCGGCATCGAGATGGACGAGGGCACTCTTCACGATCTCGGCGTAAGGCGAGAGCGTATTCTTCAACCCGCGCCGGTGCGCCGCCGCCTCCGCCAGACGCAGGCGGCGCTTGCGCCACAGGATGCCGGCCAGTTCCTCGACCAGATGCTCCTCGGTCGGTCCCTGCGGTGCATGCTCGGCCGCCAAAGCGTCGACCAGCTCGCGGTATTCGCCAGGATCCTCCCAGGGCAGCACGGTGTAGCGGGACAGCACACCGTGACGCAGCGCGTTGAAGCGGGTACTCTCGGTGCCGCCGGCTTCGGCCGGCAGGGTGCGCTTGATCTCACTCATCGCCAGAAACTCCTCTTGCGTTTCGGATTGTCGATCCGCGCCAACAGCCGTTCGGCCTGAATCGCGAAGTGGTGGTCTGCTGACATCTCCGCCTCGAAGGCCTGGTCGCACTGCCGGTGATAGGTGCGCCGCCACATTCCTTTTGGGCGTTCGGGGAAGGGTGCAGCCATGCCGGGGTCCCCGCCGAGGCGCTGCCGGACTTTGTTGGCCCGCCGCAGGGCCCGATCCATGAGTCCCTCGCTCTGGCTGGCATGGGCAAGGCGATGGCAATGCCGGCAAAGGAAGTAACGGCCGGCCAGAGACAGCTTGGCGACCCGCCGTCCACAGGCGACATCGTTCACCACGCCGGGACACACGAAATACGGCCGATCACCGCCGAACGGGCACGGCACGCGGACGATGCGGACGGTCTCGATCACGTCCTGCCAGTCTCCAGGGCCAAAGCGCATGCGGTAGGTCAGATGCAGCCAGTCGTCGCCGGCGTAGAGATTGATCGAGGCGAGGTTCTCGCCATGGCGCGTCCACTGCCAGCGGCCGATCCAGCCGGGGTGCAGGCAACCCTTGCGGTGCAGCCGGTTCACGTCGATCGACCAGCAGGCCTCCACCGTCTCGCGCCCCGATCCGCCCGGCCGTCCCGATCCGAAAACCGCCCATCATCCGCCTCCGTTTTTTCCGAAATCGTCTGGCAACCTGGCTGGCGCCGCAATTCCCATCGCCGCAAGCGCCGCCACCGCCTCGGCACGGCGGCCGGCATGCCAGTTGGCCCAGCAGTGGGGATGCAACCAGGCGTGGCCGGACGGCTCAGCACCGAACGGGACGATCTGGCCCGTCCGATCCGGCTTGCCACATCCCGCGCAGCGGTCAGGGTCGGACGTGGCGGAGTGCAGATCGAGCCAGCGGACGATGCAACTCTCGTAGGCGATCCGCCGCGCCTCGGATTCCTCCTGCTCGCCGTCGATCGCGGCGACGGCGACGCGCTCCTCGTAGACCTCGCTCCAATCCTCGGCCGCCCAGGCGGGACGCAACAGCGACAGGATGCCGGCCTTGTGGCAGGACAGCAGGTCAAGGATCTCAGCCGGTGGCGGCGCGGAGGCTTCAAGCACCAGATCGTCGCCATCGAGACGAAACTCGACGCCAGCGGCGCGGGCCGCCTTCAAAGCATCGGCGGCACTCACAGCCTCGCCCTCCAGCCCGCTTTTTCCGACGCAGACCGGATGGGGACATTTGCGTCCGCACCGTCCGCATCGGTCACAGGGCCTGTTTTCGGGGGGTTATCGCGGACGGTCGCGATCGGCCCAATCGTCCTACCGTCCGCATCGTTGGCGACCGTCCGCAGGTCGACTGCAGCCAAGCCATTGGCACGGTTGGGGTTCGACACGGGCGCGGACGGAGCGGACGGAGCGGACGGTCGCCAACCCTCGCTTTCTGGCTTGGAAAAATCGGCTGCGATGATGCGGATGATCCGGGTCCGCGCCCGCCCCTCCCGCTCGAAGCCGACCTCGATGCCGGCCTGGCGCAGGAACGTCGCCGCCCGGCGCAGCTTGCCCGAAAGGGCCCGAGGGCTGTCGGGCCAGGTCTTCGACCGGGCCATGCGCTCGCCGGCAACTTCGCCAAGGGCGCCCAGAAGGTCCGAGGCCGTACCCGTCCACTCCGTCCGCTCACCCATCATCGCGCGCACGGCCGTTGCCACCGGATCGGCGTCGATGACGCCCTCGACCGCCTCGTCGCGATTTCCGCAGTAGGCAGCCCAGAACGTGCCGGCGGGCCAGAGTGCCGTCTCACACGCCGTCGCCCATAGGGCAAAATCGGCCATGCGCGGCAGTCTGGGTAGGCTGGTCTTGGGCAGGTGCCTCAGGCCCTCGACCACGGCATCGAGCAGGGCGCCCAGGATGCGCGGCCGCTCGGCCTCGAACGCCGCCCACAACTCCTTCTCGGGGCGGCGGCGCTCTTCCGGGATGGGTTCCAGCGTCAGGAAAATGGCACGGTCGGCGAGGTCGGGCCGCGCGACGATGTCCTCGATCCCGTTGAGGATCACCGGCCGCGCCGCATCGAACAGCACCTCGTCCTGGTCGGTGTAGAGCTGGCGCACCGCGAACCCGCCTCCGGTGGCAAGCCGGCAGAGCGTGTCGGAAATCCACGCGGGCAGACCCGAGACGTTGTCGAACGCGAGCAGGTGTGCATTATTCGCAGCGATAAACAGGTCACGGTCCTCGCGCGACAGAGCGCGCAGCGGTGCGGCGTTCGGATCGAGCAGTGCCCGCAGGATCGCCGAGAAGGTGCTCTTCGCCGATCCCTGCTCGCCGGACAACGCAAGCACCGGATAGGGACCGCAATCGCGCAGAACCGCCAGCGCCCAGCAGGCCACCAGCACGAAATCGGCGTCGGATCGAACATTCAAGAATGACCGGAGCGTCTCGACCGATCCGCCCGGCTCCGGTGCCGGTAACGGTCGCATCCCCGACGCGCGGCGAAACCGCACCGGCGGACTGTCGATCACCCGCCAGCCGGTCGCAGCGATCTCGACCGCGCGCCACGCCTTGTCGGCGAGGTCGAGATAAAGACGGCCGTCGAGACCGCCGACCCGAACATGCACAGCCCTCTCGGGCCCCTCGAAATCGGCCTTGGCCTCGATCACGTTCATCGCCGCCTGAAGGGCTTCCGAATTCGCCGCGCCCTCGGTCTCCTGAAAGAACCGTCGAGACAGCCAGCGCCGAAATCCCTTGGAGCGGACAAGCCAGGTCTCGCGGTGGCCATTGATCTCAACGTCGGCGTATCCCACACCATCTGCCGAATGGAACAACTCAGCCGCATCAGCAAGTTCGATCAGGATATCGGCCTGGCTTTGCCGTTGGCCCCCCTCTCCGGCAAGGACATCGTCCAATGCCGTTACCCGGCAGCCGACCTTCTTGAGACGCGTGCGCAGGGTCTCGAATGCCGCCCGGTCCTCCTTCTTTAGGAGGGCGAGCCGCTCCAGCACCTCTGGCACGAAGGCCGCGCCGGAATCGGCCGCCGATCGTTCGACCAGGCCGTCCAGCGGGTCGGGAATCTCCTCGGCCTGATCGATGGCTTCGGCGATGAGCATCTCGCCGCCGTCGGCTCTATCGTTTGCGTCGGTCATCGCGCGTCGTGTCCGATCGGGCGGACGCCGACCATCAGCAGATCGTTGAAGTCCTCGCCCTGGGGCGGGCGGGCGATGCGCACGCGCCGGCCCTGGCGTTTCCAGCGCAGGGCGCAATCCCGTGCCGCCGCCTCACCCGGCTCGTCGCCATCGGCAAGAACGATCACGTCGCGGACGGGGTCGGGCAGGTCGAGTCCCCTTAGGCCGGAGGTCGAGAGCGCGGCCCAGGCCGGACGGCCGGTGGCCTGCATGGCGGCAAGGCAGGTCTCAAGGCCTTCCCCGACCATCAGCACCTCGCCTGGATCGGCGAGACGGACCACGCCGCCCCGGCACGGTCCGAGCATCATCTTGGCAGGTTCGACGGGCGCTTTGCCGCTGCCGTCGCGCTCAAAAAAGGTGCGATGGATAGCGATGGCCGTTCCGTCCGCGCCGTCGGTCACCAGCGCCACCATCGCCGGCCAGATGCCACCCGAGGTATGCCTCAGGCCGCGGTGAAAGCGCAGCGACGATGGCAGGGGGAGGGTCAAGCCGCGCGCAGCGAGATAAGTCTCCACGATCGTGCCGCTCCCCGGGATCGCCAATTGCCAGATGGCGAGCGCGGCGGCGCTTCGTCTCGCCTCGTCTTGATCGGGTCTGCGATCAATCCTTTCCGGAGACCGACCGCGGGAAGACAAGGGCAGAGCGCTCTCGGCCCACAGGCCGCGTTTCTTCAGGGCCGCGATCACGTCGCGCTGGGAGCAGCCGGCGTGGCACCGAACCAGAACCTTCCCTTTCGCGTCCCGAATTGCGAGACTCGGCGTGCGATCCTCGTGTACGGGGCAGGGCGCGGTCCAGCCAGCGCCCGCCTTCCGGCCACCGAGAGCGGTGGCGAGCGTAGCGGCATTCATTACATGCCGCCCTTTCCGCCCTCAGCCTCGTGGGCGGCGATCCATGCCTCTAAAGCCTCCAGGCGGATCAACCGGCGCTTGCCGATCTTCAGGCTCCGAAGTGAGCCGGCGCCGAGTGCCGCGTAGAGTGTCGTGCGTCCCACACCCGCCATCGCCGCCGCATCCTCGACCGAAACCGCGAGGCGTTCGGCCGTCTTGTCTCGGTGCTTGATCATTCATCCGTCTCCGTTCTGCTACACGCCGGGCAGCGCGCTGGTTGACGGACGGATGATCGGGAGTTTTAGGCGCTCGAAATAGTTGGCGGGTTTTGAGCGGTTTTGAGCGCCTCAGAGATCGCTTTGGGTCTGCCGCGACGACCGCCAGCTGCTGATATGTCTACGCAGCGTTGCTCGGCTTGGCGCGACCTCACAGCGATGGAACTCCGGCCAGGCACGCTCAACGACTCCCGCGTTCAATGCCTCGCCCGAAGGCCGGCGCGCTTCGAGGACGTCGAGCACCGCAAAAACCTTTGCCGCCACGCCGGGCCGGCCCACATGGGCAACCCTGCGTGTCCCGGCATGCGGGGCGATGGCTCGTGCCAACGTCTTGGCATCGACAGATAAGCGCCCTTCGGTGTCCAGAATGAGCGAAGCCGCGAGTGGCATGACCGCGAACCCCAGAGGCGCCTCCAAGCCGGCATCCTCAACAACCGTCAGGACAAGGCCGGCATCGTTCTGCGGCAGCGCTGCGAGCGCCTCGGCGGTGCGTCGTGCCGCACCCAAGGAATCGAGCCGACACACCAGGACGACTGTCGTCCACATACCCTCGATCGACCAGACGCCGAGGATCCACGCATTTGTGTTGTCGAGCCGCCGGGGTTTCCAGCGCCCTGCCCCCAAAGCGGCGGTGAAAAGCTCCCCGAGGGCGGCCACGATGCAATTCGTGACGATGGAAAGCGCCGCCACCGCGTCAGGATCGGCCGCTACGAATCCGGCTTCGGGACAGCGCCAGCCGTAGCCGCCGTCCGGCCCGCGGGATTCAATCTCAGCCAGATGTTGCTCACCGCAGGCGTCACAGACCGTTGTATCGATGACGCCGTCGGGAACGAGCATTCCCGCCTGGACGAGCACTGCGATCGCCGGTGCGTTGCGTCCGCCATAGGATCGCGCAGCGATTTGCTGGTCGCCGTCGCAAAGCAGGCCGGATAGCAGGGCGATCGGATCGTCCGGCTTGCGCGCCGTCATTCCTCGGCCGCGTACAGGCCCCATCGCGCGAGTAGCGTATCGGCGATCCGGCGATGCAGCTCGATCTGATCGCGCAAGTTTGTCCGGTCGGGCGCCTTCATCTCGAACGTTACCGTTTTCGCGCGGGCCTTCGGCCTCTCGGGTGCAAACACCACCCGCAGCTTCGCCCCAATCACCGGCCAGCCGTCCCGCTGGGGTATGCCGTTGCGGCCGAATGCGCGCTCTGCCCGATCGTACAGGTCGCTTCCAGGCCGCCCCTGGTCCCTGCCGGACACCTCGAACGTCGCGATTGCCCCGAAATCGGGCGCCCCCAGCACAACCCTCGAGACGTTGACACTGTGCACATGGTCTTCCGGCCGCACGTCGAACGTCGGCCGGTGCTTGAGCATGTCGAGCGCCAGCGTTCGCCGCGCGCGCTGCCAGCGTGGCACCAGGCACGAGCATCGTCTCAACGAAAGCGTCGGCAATCTGGCGACGCCGTACCTTGCCTCCGCCCTTGGCGACGACGTCGAGCGTATGCTCTTCCGGGTCGAACAGAAGCGCCGCTTCCTGAACCGGGCGCACGATCCGAGCCTCCACCCTCGACCGGCCGGCGAAGGTCAAAGTGGACTCCGGCGCACTCTCGACATAAATCGTGAACTGTTCGCGGGCCAGCATCCCGGAACCCGCTGGATCGCGCTCGCGCCGGGTGAAGCGGTCGACCGCGACGCGCGGCCTGGGGCCGTCCGTGGCGAAAATTTCGCGAAGGCGCTCCTCGAAATCGGCGAGGGGCGGGTCCCGCCGGATCTCTGGTTCGACACCGGCCTCGAAGTCGAGGCCTGTCCAATCGCGCCCGTTGAGAAGGCGCTGCGCGAAGATTGCAGACAGCGCATTCTCGAAGGTCTCGTCCTTGCGCATCAACACGAAGACTGCGCAGGCGGTGACATCCTCACACGCATCGAACCGTTCCAGGGTTTCCGGATCGGCAGGGAGCACTCCACGGAGTACGCGCCGGCCATGTTCGTTCATAAACTGGCCGATCCGATCGACGTCCGAATAGACCCTGTTCCGCGCCTCGTCGTCGAGAGCCAAGATCGTCTCCGCAAGCGTGTCCACAAGCGACGGGCGCGGCGCCTGCCAATTCACATCCGCGAAAGCGGCAACCGATGCGTCTTCAAGAAAAGAGCGCAGGCTTTCGAGTGGTGTCTTCTGCAAAAAACTACCGAGATAGGTAGACATTGGTTACGAGTGTCCTTGCGCATGACAAGCGCCTATAAGTTGCGCCTCCCCATCATATACCATCGACCGCGATCATCCGCCACAATATGGCGGTGATTGCTCGTAGCGACGGCAACTACTCCCCTTCCGTGTTGCCGGTTGTAACCCGCGCCCATTCTTCCATCAGTGCGCGACGTTTCGCAAAAAGGTCGCCTCTGGCGTAGGCGGCTTCGGCCTTGTCCTTCAGCCGGTGGGCAAGCGCAGCTTCGACGACCTCGCGCGGAAACGACGACATTTCGCCGGCCCAATCGCGGAAGGTCGATCGAAAACCGTGAACCGTCTCGGACCGGCCCATGCGCCGCAGCACCGCCGTCAGCGACATATCAGACAGAGGTTTGTTTGTGCGCTCACCCGGAAAGACCAGTTCCTCGGCCTCGCCTCGCTCGCCCAGCAGTGTGATCGCCTGCGTCGATAGCGGGATGCGATGTTCCTTTGCAGCCTTCATCCGCGCTGCCGGCACGGTCCAGATGCCCGCGGCGATGTCAACTTCGGCCCACCGCATGCCACGGACCTCGCCCGAGCGCGCCGCCGTCAGGATCGTGAATGCGAGTGCCCGCGCCGCCGTACCCTGGCGCATCGAGAGCGCCATCATGAACGCCCCAGTCTCGCGCCATTCGACGGCAGCATGGTGCTCGACGGCCTTCACCTTGGACGATCGGGGTAACAGGTGATCCAGATGTCCGCGCCACCGCGCCGGATTGTCGCCGTCGCGCAATCCCTTGGCGCTGGCGAAATCGAGGACCGCCTCGATGCGCTGGCGCACCCGGCTCGCCGTTTCCGGCTTCTCAGACCAGATCGGCTTGAGGACAGCGAGCACGTCATCGACGGTGACGGCGCGCACATCCATGTTGCCGAGCTTCGGATAGGCATAGGTTTCGAGCGTCGTGGACCATTGCGCCGCGTGCTTCGCGTTCCGCCAGCCATCGCGCTTGGACTCGATGAGCGCCGCAGCGGCGTCCCGGAAGCTCGTTGTCAGTGCCCGGCGTTTCGCAGCGACCGGGTCTCCGCCCTGCCGCATCAATCGCCGGATCTCGATCGCCTTGTCGCGCGCCACCGCGAGCGTAACGTCTGGCCATGGTCCGAGGCCGACATCGCGCCGCCGCCCGTTCACCTGACAGCGTAGCACCCACGACCGCGCTCCGGACTCCTTCACAACCAGCATCAATCCTCGCCCGTCGTTATGCTTGCCGGGCCCCGCCGTCTCAACCCTGCGTGCCGAAAGTCCCATCTGCGTTCCCACAATCGTCCCCACACAAAATCGTGGTTTGTGCGGGGTTGGAGCGAACCTTGACGAACCCCAGCATACTATCATGGTTGATATTGTTTAGGAATATCGCATAGATACGAATTAGGACGGTCGGCTGCGGACGAAGGTATGGCGGACTCTCCATCCGCCATTCTTCCTCTGCGTCTCCTCAAATGCGAACGGGTCGTTTATTCGGGCGGCGGATCGAGCCCCGCCTCAGTCCACGCCGTGGGGCTTCGCGAAGTGAACCCGGAGGGTCGGAACGTGACAAAGGTCGCGTATATCCCTCATCCGCAGGACGCTGCAGCATCCCCACCGGCCTCCGAATTTCCGGATCTCGGGTCCACCGGCAAATGTAGAGCACCGGGATCCCATCCCGCACCACCTTTCTGCGGGAATCCCAGTGGCTTGAAGTAAATCTGAAAAGAGGGTCCCGCTTCGGCGCTGATTGGCACGGCAACCGCCGCGGCGCCGTCGTCTGGAAAATGGCCATTGTCCCGCGCTCTGTGAACCAGTTCACAGAAAACTTCATAATACTTGCTTATGATAAGTAATCGAAGAATTTCACCCATTTGAAGGACGTTAGAAATGAAACTGAAGACATTGAGCGCTATCTCAGCGTTGGCAGTCGTCGTCGTTGCCGGTGAAGGACAAGCGGCGCCAGTCAACCGGCAGGCTCCGGTCAGTCTGTTCAATGGCGTCGAAGATGTCGTTTTTCGATGCACCACATCCACGTCGTTCGTCGACATCCCCGGCCTGTCGCGAAGCTTCAATCAGACCGCCGGAGCGGCGGAAGAGGTGGTCGCCATGATGCAGGGTTCGTTCAGTCTCAGTCTGGCTTCGCCCTTCGATACCGCTTTCGTCCGGCTGTTGATCGACGGCGCCGTCGTGGGTCCCGGGGATCAGGTTCCCCTCACCAGTGTCGAAAGCTTCGGGGCCACGCATGGGTTCAACTGGCAGTCGAAGCCGCTCGCCGCCGGCGCGCATACGGCCAAGGTGCAGTGGCGGACGGACCTCGGCAGCCAGATCTGTGTCGATGCGCGAACCCTGATCGTCTTGCACAAGTGAGGTGAACATCGCGGGCGACGGGACGCGCAGCGAGCTTTCGCCGGACCCCCGCGCCCGTCTCCGTCCGTCGCCGGTCGGCCGCGTCAGGGCGTGCGGATCGCGGTTCGCGCCGCGCGGACGAACGCCGCCACCGCCGCCGAGGCGTCGCGCCGGCGCCGGACCAGTACGACCGGGGCCGCTGCGTCGGTGCCCAGCAGAGGCCGGTAGACGACGCCGTCGAGCCGGATCCGGCTGAGCGCGCTGGGAATCAGCGCCACGCCGAAGCCGGCCGAGACCAGCCCGATGATCGAGGTGAACTGCGGCGCCTCCTGGACGACGCGCGGCGTGAAGCCGGCCTCGTGGCAGGCCGTGATGATCGTGTCGAACACGCCGGTGCCGACGACGCGGGGAAACAGAACGAAAGGTTCGAGCGCCAGGCGGCCGAGCGGCACCGCTTCGTCCGCCGCGGCCGGATGGCCGAGCGGGAGCGCCGCGATCAGCGGCTCCTGCAGGATTTCGAAAGCGGTGAACTCCTGATCCGGATCGGCGAGCCGGGAGCGAATGAAGGCGAGGTCGATCCGGCCGGCGGAGAGCGCCTCGAGCTGCCCGGTGGTGTGCATCTCGGCCAGGCTGAGCACGACGCCCGGATGCTCCTCCCGATAACGGCGTAGCAGATCGACCACCGTCTGGATGAAGGTGCAGCCGGTGGTGTAGCCGATGCGCAGGTTGCCCGCCTCGCCACGCCCGGCCCGCTGTGCGGCGATCGCCGCCTGGTCGGCGGCAGTCAGCACATGCTTGGCTTCGTCCGCCAGCACGCGGCCCGCCTCGCTCAGCTCGACCCGGCGCTTGCTGCGCCAGAACAGCGCCACCCCCAGCGTCCGCTCCAGCTTGCGGATCTGCTGCGACAGCGGCGGCTGGGCGATGCCGAGACGCTCGGCGGCGCGGCCGAAGTGCAGTTCGTCAGCAACGGCAAGGAAGTAGCGGAGCTGGCGGAGTTCGATCATTTAAGACGTTTTCGATATTAATCATGCAGCTTCGATATATTGGATAAGCCGTCGCTGACAAGCCATCTTTCCCGGATAGCCGTCGGGAGAACGCCATGCCGCATCAAAGTCGTCGAATTGCCGTCATGCTGGCGGGAGCGGCGGCCTTCCTCGATCTCTATGCGCCGCAGTCGATCCTGCCGCAGCTCTCTTCGGCGTTCGAGGTGAGCGCGCACAGCGTCGGCTGGGTCATCACCGTGACGACGCTGGCGGTCGCGCTGGTGGCACCGTTCGCCGGCGCGCTGGCCGACGCGCTGGGACGCAAGCGGGTGATCGCTTTCGCCTCGCTGGCGCTGGCGCTGCCGACGCTGGCCTGCAGCTTCGCCGCGTCGTTCCCTCAGCTTCTGCTGTTCCGTGGCATCGAAGGGCTGCTGATGCCGCTGATCTTCTGCGTCACCGTCGCCTACCTCAGCGAGGAATGGCCGACCGAGGACGCGCGGGAGACCACCGAGCTTTACATGGC
>DAIQPV010000071.1:0-11104 GCA_036787145.1 Rhodospirillales bacterium | reverse complement strand
TCGCCGAAATCGGCATGCTGGCGGAAGCCGGCGCCGTCGCCTTCACCGACGGAGTCAAGGCGGTCAGCAGCGCGCGGGTGATGCGCCAGGCCCTGCAATATGCCCGGACCTTCGGCGCGCTGATTGTCGAACACGCCGAAGAGCCCACCCTTGCCGCCGGCGGGGCGATGAACGCCGGCGAGGTGTCAACCCGGCTCGGTCTGGTCGGCATCCCCCGCGAGGCCGAGGTGATCATCGTCGAGCGCGACCTTCACCTGGTGCGGCTGACGGGCGGGCGACTGCATTTCGCCCACCTCTCGACCGCGGCGGCGATCGATGCGGTCCGTCAGGCCAAGCGCAGCGGCCTCGCGGTGACCTGCGACACGGCGCCGCCCTACTTCGCCATGAACGAGAACGCCGTCGGCGATTACCGCACCTTCGCCAAGCTCTCCCCGCCGCTGCGAGCGGAGGAGGACCGGCTGGCCGTCATCGAGGGGCTGGTCGATGGGACGATCGACGCGATCGCGTCCGACCACGCCCCCGAAGACGAGGATGCCAAGCGGCTGCCGTTCGCGCAGGCGGCGTGCGGCGGCATCGGCCTGGAGACGCTGCTTGCGGTGAGCCTGGAGCTCTATCACAACGGCTTCCTGCCTCTGCTGGATGTGCTGCGGCTGATTACCTGCAAGCCGGCAGACCTGATGAAGCTGCCGGCCGGCCGCCTCGCCAAGGGAGCCCGCGCCGATCTCACCCTGTTCGACCCGGACCGCGCGTGGCAGGTGCGGGAGCATGAGCTCTATTCCAAGTCGAAGAACACGCCCTTCGACTATCGTCCGGTGCAGGGCCGGGTGGTGATGACGGTGGTCGATGGCCGCCGGGTCTTCGCGCTGAACAGCTGAGGGGGCCCCAGGATGCAGACCGACGGCCTGGTTCTCCCTCTGCTCCTGGCGGCCGCCTGCGGCTACCTGGCGGGTTCCATTCCCTTCGGCTTCATCCTGAGCCGGATGGCCGGCCACGGCGATATCCGCCGCATCGGCTCCGGCAACATCGGCGCCACCAATGTGCTGCGCACCGGCAACAAGAAGCTCGCGCTCGCGACGCTGCTGCTTGATGCCGCAAAGGGCGCCGCTCCGACGGTGCTGGCAGCCCGCTGGGGGGGCGAAACGGCATCGCTGGTCGCCGGCTTTGCCGCGGTGCTCGGCCACAACTTCCCGGTCTGGCTCGGCTTCCGCGGCGGCAAGGGGGTGGCGACGACCCTCGGCGTGCTGCTGGCGGTCGCGTGGCCGGTGGGCCTTGCCGCACTCGCGCTCTGGGCGGGATGCGCGGCCCTCTTTCGCATCTCCTCGCTCTCGGCGCTGCTGGCGCTGGCCGCGTCGCCCGTCCTGATGCTGGCGATCGCGGATGGCCCCCGCGCCCTGCTCGCCGCCCTGCTGGCAGCGCTGGCCGCCGCCCGCCATCACACCAACATCCGCCGCCTGCTGGCCGGAACCGAGCCGAAAATAGGCCAAAAGGAACCAGAAAACGACCGGAATGAGCCAGGATCTCCGCTATAACGTATTGATACGAAATAATTTACGTCCGTGCACACGACGAAAATGTCGTCAATCGTCGTCATCTGTCGTCATTGTCGTCAACTTGGCCTCGCCCGGCATCGGCGAAAGCGAGCCGAGGAGCGCAGCATACTTGTGTGCCGCGCGGAACGCCGAGCCGCCGGATCCGGCGGTGCCGTCAAGGCATCGCCGGATGGCTCTCGCGTCCAAGACTACGGGCAGCTCACCCCCGGCGCGATGCGGCTGGCCCAGGCCGGCAGCCCACTGTCGGAGTACCTGACGCCCCAGACGCCGACTGCGGTCCCGGAGCCTGCAGCAATTGCTGCCGAAGCCGGGGGTTGCAGCTCGCTTCCGGAAACACGCCGAGTGGGGGACCACCTCTCGCCGGTCTTCGCGACCTTGCGCGTGTAGTAGACATTAAAGCGATACCACTGCGCGCGATCGTCCGGCCACACGACATGCAAGACAGTCGTGTTGCTCCCACACGCATTGGCAATTAAGGCTGGTGAACCATAGTTGGGAGCAGGCGCGGTGCTAAGATTAATAGGACTTGCCCATGTCGTGCGAGGTGATTTCGTACTATAGGTGTAGAATACTCCTTTATCACTATACGTGTATACAAGATGCGCAACACCACTGTTTCCGAAGGCGACGGCAGTATTGCCATAGGCATTCGGGATTGCGACTGCCGGAGGTGAAAAGCTGGCACCGTAATTGGTCGACCTTGTCACCGCGATATAAAGATTTTCTGTGTCATAGTCGTGATTTCCCCATGCGACGAGTAATTCGCCACCCAGACCTCCCGCAATAGAGGGGCTGGTGTCATACCCATCGTAGGTACTATAAAATGTATCTAGCGTCTGTTTTGCACTCCAGGTTTTTCCCATATCAGAGGACCGCACGAAATCGAACGAGTGCTCAACATGCCAATAGGATTCTGACACGAGATAGACCCATTTGGCGTCACTCGCGCGCAACGGGGTCGCTAATCTGACCGACGAAAATGCCTCACCCTCCGCGTATTTCGTTGCGATGACCGGAACTGACCACGTCGCGCCGTTATTCGTGGAAGAGCTGACGATCGTTCCTAACTCGGCGTAACTATCGAGCGGCACCGAATAGGTGTAAGCGGCATAGATGCGGCTGCCATCGGGCGCCCAGAGCACAGCCGGCGTGGCGCCTGATGCGCAGTTTTGCTTGGCCGGCGGCATCGGCAGTTGCTTGGCGGTCGCCCAGGTCTTGCCGGCATCCGTGCTGGTGCGCACCCAGCAGAACCCCTCGTTCGCGTATGCGGCCACGAAGACGTTCGGGTTCTTCGGATTGACCGCCACCGACTGGCTGCTCACCCGACCGGCGGCGGCCAGCTTCACGTCGGCGAAGTCCTTTGGCGGGGTCACCGTATATTCCGGTGCGGCGGCAATGTCCGGCAGGCCCGCAGCCGGGTCTTCGGCCAATGTTGGATTTGCAAAAAGAGCCATTCCGACGACGAAGCCGGCGACCGCGACACTCCACCTGTCCATTGTAACCCCCCTTGTTAATGACTTGCTCGCCGCCAGGAACGCCTCCGCGCGTTTGCATCAGCAAGTCATTCTCACCGAGCCAAATTATACCACAGGTTGGGAGTCTTTTCACCATGCCCCAGGTGCATCTCTCCTGTGACGGGCGCGGCGACTGCGGGAGGGCAGGTCTGAAGCGCCGCGTGACCTGCCGGATGCGTAAGGCGGCACGCACACATGCGGCGGATTGCGCTTCGCTTCGAATCCGCCCTACCAAATTACCTGGGCTACGCGGGGCGGCTCAGGCGAGCAGCATCCAGATGCCCATGCCAAACATCATCAGGTTCTCGGTCAAGGAGACGAAGCCGAGGGGGACGTTCGAGTCTCCGCCGACGCAGGCGCACTTGAGCTCGCGCTTCTGGATATAGACCGCGTAGAAGACCGAGACGGCGCCGACGCCGCCGATGAACAGCGCGATCGGGACCGACAGCCAGTTCAGCGCGTGCGCGGTCATCAGGACGCCCGCGACGCCCTCGCCGAACGGATAGAGAGAGGCATAGGGCACCCAGCGTTGCGCGAGCAGGTCATAGCCCAGGAACATCGTCGCGAAACTGTCCACATCGCGCAGCTTCTGCAGCGCCAGCAGGCACATCGTGATCGAGATGAACAGCTCGGCGCTCCTGACGCTGAGCAGTGCGCCGCCCGTCAGCCAGCTGACCGCCAGGGCGAGCGCCGCGCCCATGGCGAAGATCGCGATGACCGGCGTGTAGCTCGTCGCGTCGGGGTCCTTGACCTTCTTGCCGAGAAACCGCCGCAGGTCGTCGTAGCCGCCGATCCGTTCTCCGCCGATGAAGGTCTGCGGCGTGGTCTCGACCGCGTTCGCGTCCTTAAAGGCTTCGGTTTCATCGCGGGTCGTCAGGTGGCGATCGTCGACCTCGTACCCCTCCGACTTCAGGAGATGGACGGTCTTCAACCCCCAAGGACAGACATGCTTGTCCATCACCATGCGAAAGACGGTCGCCTTCTTCTTCCCGGCGGTCCGCGGCCTGTTGCTCATGTCGTTCATCGCGTCCTCCTCCCGAAAAGACCGACCAGCCCAGTGACTCTTTCCGCGCTCCCTGCCCTATAGGGACTCGCGGGGGGACTATGTGTTCCCGGGGACGAACAAGGTTAAGGCGTCCTGAACCAAGCCACGCATCTGGAACTTTGGAACTTCGGTGCCTCGCAACTCGTTTGGGTTACCTCCTGGAATAGGAGAGTGAAATGATCGACAATGAGCAACAATTGAGCGACACTGGACCATCGGCCAAGTGTACGACGCACGGCAGCAAGAGGATGCCAAGCGGCGCGAACGCCCGTGGGGGCCCTGTTCGCCCCGATGCCGCGAAGAACGACCGCTTGCCGGCCTACGAGCGTTGGACCCGGGAGCGGCTTTATGCCCATGCGCGCACCGTCGGCATCAAGGGACGGTCGTCGATGAATAAGCAGCAGCTGATCGACGCACTGCGCAAGAGTTGCCATTGACGCGGCCCCTGCTCCGCGCCGGCCTGCTTCCCGCTCAGCGCCTTCACGCCCGGCCATCGATTTGCTAAAGCCATCCGGGATCGACGGAACCGCACATGGCACAGGCAGATGGCACAGGCAGAGCAGCGGGCAATCGTGCTCTATTCCGGCGGACAGGATTCAACCACCTGCCTCGCCTGGGCGCTTGATCGGTTTGGAGTGGTCGAGACCATCGCCTTCGACTACCGGCAACGCCACATCGTCGAACTGGAGTGCCGGACGCGCGTCCTCGCCGAGGTCCGGCGACTGTTTCCCGAGTGGGCGGCCAAACTGGGGCCCGATCACCTGATCGACCTGGGGCTCCTCGCCCAGCTCGGCCGGACGGCACTCACCTCCGACTGCGAGATTTCGGCGCCGCTGCAGGGCCTGCCAAACACCTTCGTACCCGGCCGCAACATCCTCTTCCTGACCGTGGCCGCCATTGTCGGCTGTAGCACCGGCATCCGCCACATTGTCGCCGGCATGTGCGAGACCGACTATTCCGGTTATCCCGACTGCCGCGACGACGCGGTGAAGGCCACCCAGCTCGCCCTCAACCTGGGCATGGAGGCACGCCTGGTCGTGCACACGCCCCTGATGTGGCGCGACAAGGCGGAAACCTGGCGCCTCGCCGAAGAGCTGGGCGGGCCAGCGCTGGTGGATCTCATCTGCGAGCACACCCACACCTGCTACACCGGCGAGCGCCGCTTGCGCCACGACTGGGGCTGGGGATGTGGCGTCTGCCCCGCCTGCGAGCTTCGGGCCAGGGGCTGGACCGGTTACCGCGCGGCTTCCAGCCAGGCGGTGAAGGCGGGATAGGGCCGGCGCTCGACACTCATCAGGCCCCAGCGTCCTTCCAAAGGGCTTCGCAGCTCGTCCGATTTCCACGGTGCGTCAAACGCCTCGAAGGCGGCCGCATAGGACACGAACGTCTCGCCGGTCCGCGTCAGGCGTCCCCGCGCCAGCCAGGCCCGCCAGAAGGCCTGCTGCCGGTCAGGAGAGAAAGCTTCGCCGCCGCCGTTGGGCAGGCCTGTTTCCTTGACCAGCACGGGGCGGCCGGCGGCCCGCGCGATTGCTTCGGCGCGGCCGTGAACCCAGGCGACCGCAGCCTCGGGGGCCAGGGCCGCCCGATCGATCGCGGGATGGACGTTGGGGGCGAGAAAGTCGCCGAAATTCAGCAGCGGCGGCCAGCCGTAATCGCCGGCCGGCTCGCTGGTGCTGATCGGTACCGTCACGCCCAACGGGCCGAGCCGCTCGCGCAAAGCGTCGCGCGCGTGCTCCAAGTCGGCCATCTCGTAGCGGTTGTCGTTGATCCCCTCGTTGCCGATGACGACGGCGAGCGCGAGGCGGTCGCCCCAGTGGCGGATCAGCGCTGCGGTGCCGGCGATCTCGCCCTCCGAGCGCGGATCCCAGATGCCGAGCAGGACGGCGCGATAGCCCAGCGCCGCCGCCTGCTCGAGCACGCCGGGGGTCACGTCGGGCCGGGTGTCGTACAGCACCAGGCCGTCGAACGCCGGGCGCAGCGCGGCGAGGTCGGCGCGCAGCCGTTCCGCCGGCCAGGGGCCTGCCGGCGGCTGGCGCGGATCGAAGCCGGTCGGGACGTAGGCGATCATCGCCGGCCGCTCGCCCTGAAGCCAGGCGAGGAAGGACTGCGGATCGGCGGCTGCCGCCTTCGACGCGACGAGGACGGAAAGGAGCGCGAGAACGCAGCGGATCATCCGCCGCGCTCGTAGCGGATGTCGTCGAGAAAGACGGTGATCCGGCCGCCGGGGTTGTGCTTGTCGTTCGCCATCACCAGCAACGGGATGATCACGCGGGACAGGTCCCGCCCGGCGGCGTCGATGCGGAATTCCCGCCAGTCGGTGCCGAGCGTGAGCCAGCCGGAATCCAGCGGCAGCGAGGCGGTATCGCCGAACGGCTGATCGCCAGCCACCGCCGCCTTCACCCGGATGCGCTCGCCGCCGTTCTCGCCGCGCGCTCGGAACACCAGCGCCCGCGCGGCGGCCAGATCGAAGCCCGGCCCCGCTTCCGCTCCCCAGTAGCCCGGCGCGCTGGCGACGACGATGCCGGACCAGGGCACGCGGGTCAGGTCGAAGTCGAGGCGGACGGCGGTGCCGCCCTCGGACGGTGCCGCAAGCTCGACGCGCAGGCCGGCACCGGCCGGGATCACGTTCGTCCAGAAGCCGTGATTGTCGGGCGAACTGGCGTCGCGGTAGACGTACCACGGTGAATCCGCAGCGAGGGCGAGGGAAACCGCGAGAACTAAAGAACTCACCACACCCCACGGCGCAATGATCTTTTTGAGAACCTCTGCGACGCCACCAACCTCGTCATGACCGGGCTCGTCCCGGTCATCCACGCCTTCCGGCTCCCCGACTTGTCGGATGGGACAACGTGGATGCGCGGAACAAGTCCGCGCATGACGCCGTGAGGGTATCAGAAGGCATCCGCCGCCTCGCCGAGAATGATGTCACGCATCGACCAGCACCGGCATCCGTTCCGCGGGCGGGGTGTTGCGGCTGCGCTGGGCGCGGACGAGGCCGTCGATGATCACCATGCCGATGCCGGGCAGGTCGCCGAGGGCTATGCTCTCCAGCAGATCGCGGCCGCCTGAGTGCTGGGCGCGATCGAGGATGACGAGATCGGCAGCCCGGCGGGGCTCGATCAGGCCGCAGTCGAGGCCGCGGATGCGCGCGGTGTTCCCGGTGGCGAAGCAGAAGGCGACTTCCGGCGCTACCTCGCCGAGGCTGGCGAGCTGGGCGATCATCCGCAGCACCCCCAGCGGCTGCACGCCCGAGCCGGCCGGCGCGTCGGTGCCGACGATGACGCGCTCAAGCTGGTCCAGGTCCTTCGCCGCCCTGAGCGCCACCAGCGCCGAGCGGAAGTTGCCGTTGTGCACCAACTCGATGGCGCGGCCGCAGCGCTCGCACAGGCACTCGATCTGCTTGTCCGGCAGGGCGGTATGGCCGCCATTGATGTGGCCGATGACGTCGGCGTCGGCGGCCAGCACCACGTCCGCATCGATCAGCCCGGAGCCGGGAATGGACGGGCCGCCGGTGTGGATGGTGCTGCGAATGCCGTGCTTGCGCGCCCAGCCGACCATCCGCTGCGCCTCTTCCGCTTCCTTGACGCCGCCGAGCCCCACCTCGCCCAGCATGCTGACGCCGGCCGCCGCCAGTTCGGCGAAGTCGCTCTCGACCATGCCCTTCTCCAGCACCGGCGCGCCGGCCAGCACCTTGACGCCTCCCGGCCGGAACGCATCGAACGTGCGCTGTGCGGTGATCGCCAGCGCCTTGACCCCGAGCACGTCCTTGGGCCGGCCGGGCAGGTGCACCTCGCCCGCCGAGATCATCGTGGTGACGCCGCCGTGCAGGCAACTGTCGATCCAGCCGAGCTGATTCTGCCGGGGAGTCCAGTCGCCGAACACCGGGTGAACGTGGCTGTCGATCAGGCCGGGTGCGACGGTGCAGCCGCGGGCGTCGACCACCACCGCTGCTCCTTCGGTTTCCAAGGCCTTCGCGCGGCCGACGGCGGTGATCACGCCATCCTCGGCGACGAGGGTGTCGGCATCGAGGATCGGCCGCGCCAGATCGCCGGAAAGCAGCAGGCCGATGTTGCGGATGACCAGCTTGCCGCTGCCGGGTGACGACGCCTGGGGATCGGCCATGTCAACTGCTCCTGCTGTCAGTGCCCTTGGTGTCGTCCTGCGCGGACTTGTTCCGCGCATCCACGCGCTTGCCTTTGGGGCCAATGTTTGCGGTGAGACGTGGATCGCCGGGACAAGCCCGGCGATGACGGCATGCATAGTCGATTCACGATCAGAGATCCATTTGCCGTCGCTTGGTGGTGGCGGCGACGGAAGCTCCGTACGGGCCTCTGTAATCTTCGGTAATCAAACGTGAGTTGGTGAGAGGGCGTCCGGCTCTTTAGAAACGATGCGAGCGATTCCCATATCGGAACGAGACACCGATGAGCACGCTCGCACCCAGCACGCCCGTTCGCCCCGCAGGACAGACGCCAACGTCCGTGCCGGCGCCGTCGCGCGTGCCCCTGCCGGCCACCCCCTTGATCAAGGCCTACGCCTGGAACCGGTGGCGGACCCTCGCCGCAGAGGACGCCGTCGAGGCGCAGCGCCAGGAACTGCTGAAGCTGGTGCGCAAGGCGGAGCGGACGGCGTTTGGATCCGACCACCGCTTCCAGAGCATCGGCAAGGTGGACGATTATCAGCGGCGGGTTCCGCTGCGCACCTACGGCCAGCACTGGGACGAGTACTGGAAGGCTTCGTTTCCCCGGCTGGAAAACAGCACTTGGCCGGGCCTGATGCCCTACTACGCGGTTTCGTCCGGCACCTCTTCGGGGAAGGTGAAGTACATCCCCTGCTCGATGGACATGGTGCGCTCCAACAAGCGGGCGGCCCTGGACATCTTCGTCCATCACCTGCGCAACCGCCCGGACAGCCGGGTGTTCGACGGCAAGTCGTTCGTGCTGGGCGGTTCCACCGACCTGAAGGAGCAGGCGCCGGGCATCTACAGCGGCGATATCAGCGGCATCGCCGCCAGGAACGTGCCGTGGTGGATCCGCCGCTGGTACTTTCCGCCCAAGTCGCTGACCTTCATCACCGACTGGGAAGAGAAGATCGAGCGGCTGGCGCCGCTGGCGCTTCGCGAGGACATCCGCTTCATGTCTGGCGCGCCGGGCTGGATGACCCTGCTGCTGGAAAAGCTGGCGGCGCTGAAAGGCGAAGGCTGCCGGATCAAGGACGTGTTCCCCAAGCTGGAGCTGATCACGCATGGCGGCGTCAGCCTCAACCCCTATCGCAAGCGCTTCGAGGCGATGCTGGAGGGCAGCCGCGCCGAGATGCGCGAGGTCTATCCGGCAAGCGAAGGCTTTGTCGCCATCGCCGATCGCGGACCGCAGGAGGGATTGCGGCTGATCGCCGACAACGGCCTGTTCTATGAATTCGTCCCGGTCGGCGAGATCAACCAGCCCAGCCCGACGCGGCATTGGCTGGGAAACATTGAAACCGGCATCGACTACGCCATCGTGCTCACCACCTGTGCCGGGCTATGGAGCTATGTCATCGGCGACGTCGTCCGCTTCGTCGATCGTGTACCGCCACGGCTGGTGATCACCGGGCGCACCTCCTACATGCTGTCGTCCTTCGGCGAGCACATCAGCGGCGAGCTGATCGAAACCTGCGTGCTGGCGGCGGCCGAAGCCATCGGCGCACAAATCAGCGAGTTTTCCGTCGGAACCGTCTTTGCCGGGCAGACAGGCGCCGAGCTCGGCCATCACGAGTACGTCGTCGAATTTGATGAGGCCATCGCCGATCCGGCGCGCATCGAGGTCTTCACAAAGGCCATCGATCGCGAACTGGCGCGGCGCAACGAGGACTACGAGGAACGCCGGGTGATCGCCCGCGGCGTTGGCGCGCCGGTGGTTCACGCGGTTCCTCCCGGCACCTTCGCCGCCTGGATGAAGAGCGAAGGCAAGCTGGGCGGACAGAACAAGGTGCCCCGCGTCATCGGCGATGCCCAGCTTCTCGGCCGCCTGCTGAAGTTCGTGGGCGCGGCCCGAGGCTGAGGCGTCACCTTATCAGTGCGGGCTGTGTCCTCGGAACTGCATGGACCCCCGGGACAAACCCGGGGGTGACGAGAATTGGAATTCCGTCGTCATGACCGGGCTTGTCCCGGTCATCCACGAACGCCCCGGAACTTCGCACGGCTCGCGACGATGGCAGACGCACGGAAAATGCTCTAGCGTCGGCGCTCGGCGAGCCTACCCGGTTGGATCATGCCCTTCGATTTGCAGCAGCTCATCACCCAGCGCAGCGGCGAGAAGTTTCCGCTGTTCGACCGCTACCTCAACAGCCAGCTGGTCCGCGTCCTGAAGACGATCGGCTATGACGTCGATTACGTCCGCGGCGAAGGCCCCTACCTGTTCGATGCCGGAGGCCAACGCTACCTTGATCTGCTCAGCGGCTTCGGCGTCTTTGCGGTGGGGCGAAACCACCCCGCGGTCGCCTCCGCGCTGCGGCAGGTGCTGGACGCGCAGTTCGCCGGCATGGTGCAGATGGACGTGTCCCTGCTGGCCGGCCTGCTGGCGGAGAAGCTGATCGCGCGGCTGCCCTACCTGGACAAGGCGTTCTTCTGCAACTCCGGCGCCGAGGCGGTGGAAGGAGCGATCAAGTTCGCGCGCGCCGCCACCCGCCGGGCGAAGATCGTCCACTGCGATCATTCCTTTCATGGGCTGACCATGGGTGCCCTGTCGCTGAACGGCGACGCGCTGTTCCGCAGCGGCTTCGAGCCGCTGCTCGAGGACTGCGTCCGCGTTCCCTTCAACGACATCCTGGCCCTTGAGCGCGCTTTGGCCGCGAACGATGTGGCCGCCTTCCTTTTCGAGCCGATTCAGGGCAAGGGCGTTAATCTGCCGAACGAGGGCTACCTGCAGGAAGCGCAGCGCCTGTGCCGCCGTCACGGCACGCTGTTTGTCGCCGACGAGATCCAGACCGGCCTCGGGCGGACCGGGGCGTTCGTTGCC
>DAIQPV010000070.1:7838-11115 GCA_036787145.1 Rhodospirillales bacterium | reverse complement strand
GGCCTCGACGACAAGCACATGCTTGGCTTCAATCATGGTCGGGAAGTGTCCTCGCTGAACGGCTGTTGCCCGGCGACAGCGAGCCCATAGCCTTCCAGGCCGATGATCGTGCGCCGTGTGTTGGTGATCAGGATCATCTCCCGGACGCCGAGATCAAGCAGGATCTGGGCGCCCACGCCGTAATCCCGCAGCGCACCCGGCGATTCGTCCTGCCCTTCCCCCCGTGCCCGCAGACGATCGGACAGGCTGGTCAGATTGAACTCGCGGATCAGCACGATGATCCCCCGCCCGGCAGCCCCGATCATCCGCATCGCCGCGTGCAGCTCGCCCGCCTTCTCGTCATGGGTATCGCCCAGAATGTCATCCAGCAGGTTGAGCGCATGCATCCGCACCAGGATTGGTCCATCCGCCGCGGGGTCTCCCTTGATCAGCGCAATATGTTCGACGTAGGCGGCCCGATTGGCATAGACGATCATCCGGAAGCGCCCGCCATAGAGACTGTCCAGCGTCGTTTCCAGCAACCGTTCGACGATGCGGTCGTGGCGTAGCCGATAGGCGATAAGATCGGCAATGGTGCCGATTTTCAGCCCGTGAAACTGGGCGAATTGGATGAGATCGGGGGTGCGCGCCATCGTGCCGTCGTCGTTCATGATCTCGCAGATCACCCCGGAGGGGTTGAGACCGGCGAGCCTTGCGATATCGACCGCAGCTTCCGTATGCCCGGCACGAACCAGGACGCCGCCATCGCGCGCCTCCAGGGGAAAGACGTGACCGGGCGAGACCAGATCGTCGGGGCCTTTGGTCGGATCGATGGCCATGGTCACCGTCCGCGCCCGATCCGAGGCGGAGATGCCCGTGGTCACGCCTTCGCGCGCCTCGATCGAGACGGTAAAGGCGGTCTGATGCCGGGAGGTGTTGCGCTGCGGCATGAGCGGCAGCTTGAGCGCGGCGACGCGGGCGCGGGTCAGAGCGAGGCAAATCAGCCCACGCCCATAGCGGGCCATGAAATTGATGGCGGCCGGCGTCGCCATCTGCGCCGGAATGACGAGGTCGCCCTCGTTTTCGCGATTTTCGTCGTCGATCAGGATGAACATGCGCCCGTTGCGGGCGTCATCGATGATGTCGTCGATGCTCGACAGCTGCGGCGGCCGGCTCACACCCTCACCCGTGTTCCATGAGGCGCGCAACATATCGCGCGATCAGATCGATTTCCAGATTCACCCGGTCTCCTTCCCGTGCGGCGCCGAGATTGGTGACCGTCCAGGTGTGCGGAATGATGTTCACGCCGAACCGACCGCCGGTGACCTCGTTTACGGTCAACGAGATACCGTCGACCGAGATCGAGCCCTTAGGCGCGATGAAGCGGACGAGCGGCGGCGGCGCCTCGAACAGAAATCGCCGCGACTCGCCCTCCGGAGTGATGGTGACGATCGTCCCGACCCCGTCCACGTGCCCGGAAACGAGGTGCCCGCCCAGCTCGTCGCCGAGACACAGCGCGCGCTCCAGATTGATCAGGCTGCCTTCCCGCCAATCGCCTGCCGTCGTGCACGAGCAGGTCTCGGCGGAAGCCTGGACTGCGAACCAGCCCGGCGCGCGATCGATCACCGTCAGACACACGCCTGAACACGCGATCGAAGCGCCGATCGGGACGGTCTCCATGTCGTAACGGGTTTCGATCTCGATCCTGGTGTCGCCATCCCTTCGGATGCTTCGCACCCGCCCAAGGTCGGTAATAATGCCGGTAAACATGATCGCGCCGGGCCCTTCGCGGTCCACGCGCGTTTTTCCGGTCGCCCAAGAGCAGCAGAGCATCCGGTCGCGCGGTCCATTGCCTCGGGATCGAGGCAGCCCCGGTGATAGTGGGTCGGCGTGACTCGTTCAACCGCAACTGAGAGCGGCCAGCCTCGACACCCGGCGCGCGGGCGCTGCGACGGCAAGGGTCGAAGCCGGGCCGGACGGTGGATTCGCTTCCTGAGGGTCGGAAGCTGGGCGATTAAGGGCTCAGTTGCCGACCGTCCCCACGCCGAACTTGGTGACCGCGGAATCGCTGATGGCGGTGAGTTCGGCGTCGCTGGCGCCGAAATAGTAGGTGCGGGCCCCCACGGTGAGCTTGCCGCAGGCCGTGCCTGTCGTCGAGCAGATCACAGCGTTTTTCCCTCTTCGAAGGTCAGTTCCGGCGAGCAGATGGAGTTGCAGGATGCGATGCCATCCGGCACCGCCCGGGTGCAGAATTCAACCGACTGGCCCCGCGCCAAATTGGCAAACGTCGTCGTGCAGATAACACCGCCGATGCCGGTCTCCGAAATCCCAGCCGCCAGTCGACGCTGATCGTGCAAGGAACGTTGGCCTCGTTCACCACGGTCACCACCGTTGCCGATCTTGGCACGCTCCCGGCGCGCGGCTTCATGTATCCGACGCGATAGCGCACCGTTGTTCCGGCCTCCAGCTCAGCCACCCCATTTGAAAGCGCCTTGCCGCCGCCGTCGTCCCTGCCTGCGGCCCGGGAGATCGTCGTCAACCAAAATTGAGGGATTATCGCCAGAATAGCTGTAAATATTGTGAAAATGTGACCGTCAATTCTTTTCATTTTCTGCTCCAGCTAGAGTCTATCGGTCGTAATCGATCGATTATGGGCGGAAAATGTGCAGAAAAGTTCCCAGCCTTGCGCCGCTTCAATTGCGCTTAAGCCGAAACCGGCCAAATATCTTTGCAAGCATCCTAATTCAGTAGGGTTTATACCATGAACGCGGCCGGAAATTAATTATTCCAACCCATACGGGTAAAAAAGGTGGCGGGCGAGTTACCCCCACTTTCCTTTTCCTCCACAGGCATCGTGGCGCGCTATCCTCCGGCCGGCAGGACTGCACCAGGGGCACCCACGGCTTATGACGACGACGATGTCCGATGGATACACGGCGGAAGGGCGCCCGGCCGCCGGCCTGACGCCGCTGCTGCGCCGGCTCCCCCACAACGTCGAGGCCGAAATGGCGCTCCTCGGCGCCATTCTTGTGGATAACCGTGCTTTTGAACGGGTTTCCGACTTTCTCCGGCCGGAGCACTTCATCCTCAGCGATCACGTCCGCATCTTCGAGGCCTGCAGCCGCTTGATCGAGCGCGGCCAGATTGCCGACCCGGTGACCCTGAGAGGCTGGTTCGATCAGGACGAAGGGCTCGCGCAGGCGGGCGGTGTCGGCTACCTGATCCAGCTCGCCGACTGCGCGGTGACGGCGATCAACGCCGGCGACTATGGCCGGCTCCTGCATGACCTCTATCAGCG
>DAIQPV010000070.1:0-7828 GCA_036787145.1 Rhodospirillales bacterium | reverse complement strand
TCAGCGGCGCGAGCTGATCGCGCTCGGAGAAGATGTGGTCAATCGTGCGTACGCGACCGACCTGGTCGAGGACGCCGCACGCCAGATCGAGCGAGCCGAACAGGGCCTGTACGACCTCGCCACGCGCGGCAGCTACGAGGGCGGATTCGAGGCGTTTACCGACACGATGACCAGCGCGCTGCGGATCGCCGAGGCTGCGCACAAGCGCCAGGGTCTGCTCTCCGGCGTGCCGAGCGGATTTCGCGATCTGGACGGCAAGCTGGGCGGACTGCACCCCTCCGACCTGATCATCCTGGCCGGTCGGCCCAGCATGGGAAAGACAGCGCTCGCCACCAACATGGCGTTCAACGCAGCGCGCGCCTATCGCAGCGAACCCGGAGCGGACGGCAGGCCGGTTGCAACGGACGGCGGAATCGTGGGCTTCTTTTCGTTGGAAATGTCGCGGGAACAACTCGCGACCCGCATCCTCGCCGAACAGACCCGCATTTCTTCGGATCGCATCCGCCGGGGCATGGTCGCGGCCGACAAGTTTCCCGATCTGGTCATGGCCAGCCGCGACCTGCAGCGGCTGCCCATGTTCATCGACGATACGCCCGCGCTCTCGATCAGTGCCATGCGGACACGGGCCCGCCGCCTGAAACGCCAGCATGGTCTTGGGATGATCGTCATCGACTATCTTCAGCTGATTGCGCCGTCGCCCGGATCCCGTCATGACAGCCGCGTGCAAGAGCTGTCGGAAATCACCCGTGGCCTGAAATCGCTGGCCAAGGAACTGAATGTCCCGGTTCTCGCCTTGTCGCAGCTCTCGCGCGCCGTCGAGCAGCGCGAGGACAAGCGGCCGCAGCTTTCCGACCTGCGGGAATCCGGCACGATTGAGCAGGATGCGGACGTCGTTATGTTCATCTTCCGCGAACAGTACTACCTGGAGCGGGCCGAGCCGTCGCAGCGCGCCGACGAAGGCGACGACAAGTTCCAGAAGCGACACCAGGACTGGATGCAGCGTTGTGAGCGGGCGCACAATCTGGCAGAGGTGATGATCGCCAAACAGCGGCACGGCCCGATCGGAACGGTAAAGTTGTTTTTCGAGGGCGAGTTCACGCGGTTTGGCGATCTCGACCCGCGCGATATCGATACTGACTGAGACATTAGGCGGCAGAGGTCGAACGATCCCGTCGCCCGCGGATTCAGGGGCAAAGATGGCTGAGAGCGATAGAACCGGCGGCATCCTGACCATCGATCTCGGCGCGGTCGCCGCGAACTGGCGGCTGCTGCGCGACCGCGCCGCACCGGCGGAGTGCGCTGCCGTGGTCAAGGCCGACGCCTATGGCCTCGGCATGGCGGAAGTGGCCCCGGCGCTGGCTGCAGCGGGTTGCCGGGTCTTTTTCGTCGCGACGCTGGACGAAGGAATCCGGCTCCGCTCCGTTCTGAGCGCACGGGCGACGGGAGCAGAGTTCCCACCGCCGGCCGCACCCACAATCTTCCTGCTCAACGGTGCCCCCAGAGGCTACGAGGCCGAGTTGCTGCAGTATGGGCTGATCCCGGTGCTCAACGGGCTTGCCGACGTGGCGGCCTGGGGGCTGCTGGCATCAATGCTGGGAGCGACGCTGCCGGCTGCGTTGCAGATCGACACCGGGATGTCGCGTCTCGGCCTGCCGCCCGACGAGCTCGCGCTGCTGGACGGAGAACCGCAACGGCTTGAAGGCACTGGCGTTATCCTGCTGATGAGCCATCTCGCCTGCGCCGACGATCCGGCGCACGAGCTGAACCGGCGTCAGCTCGACGCGTTCTCTGCGGCCCGTCGCTCGTGGCCGGGGGTGGCGGGCTCGCTCGCGGCATCGTCCGGGCTCTTTCTTGGCCCGGACTGGTGCTGCGAGATGGTCCGCCCCGGCGCGGCGCTGTATGGGGTGGGACCGGTTCCAGGGAGCGAAAATCCAATGCGGCCCGTGGTCAGACTGACAGCACGGGTGCTGCAGGTGCGGCAAATTGACAGTGGAGCAGCGGTCGGATACGGTGCCACCTATCGAGCGGGAGCACCGGCGGTGATCGCGACCGCTGCCGTAGGGTATGCCGATGGATATCTGCGGGCACTGGGCAATCGTGGCGCGGGGTGCCTCGGCGGCCATCGTGTCCCGCTCGTCGGACGGGTGTCCATGGACCTGATCACCTTCGATGTGACGGAGGTCCCATCTGAACTTGTGCATCCCGGCGCGGAGATCGAGTTGATCGGAGCGGCGTCGGATGTCGACGCTGTGGCGACGGCGGCCGGTACGATCGGGTACGAGATTTTGACCAGCCTCGGCAAGCGCTACTCTCGAACTTATCTTTCGGCCCAAACGTGAGCGCAGCCGCCACCGCCATGCGAGCCCTCCAACTGGTCGGAAGCTTCGTTCTCACGGCGCTGGAGACCACCGGCCGGCTGGTTCTTTTCGCCGGCGCCGCCATCAGCCATTGTTTTCGACCGCCGTTTTACTGGCGCAGCTTTGGCCGGCAGCTCATCGACATCGGCTACTATTCTCTGCCGGTCGTCGGCCTGACGGCGATTTTCACCGGCATGGTGCTGGCACTGCAAAGCTATACCGGCTTCGCCCGTTTCTCGGCGGAATCCGCGATCGCAACGGTGGTCGTCGTCTCGATCACCCGCGAACTCGGCCCCGTGCTCGCGGGGCTGATGGTCGCCGGTCGGATCGGTGCCGCGATGGCCGCCGAGATCGGCACGATGCGGGTGACGGAGCAGCTCGATGCGCTGACCACGCTCGCCACCAACCCCATGAAATACCTGGTTGCACCGCGCCTCGTCGCCGGCGTGCTGATGCTGCCGCTGCTGGTGCTGATTGCCGACGTCATCGGTGTCTTCGGCGGCTATCTGGTCGCCGTTTACAAGTTGGGGTTCAACCCGGCCACCTACCTGCAAAACACCTTTGATGCGCTGAAGATGGAGGACGTCGTCTCTGGCCTGGTCAAGGCCGGCGCGTTCGGCTTCATCATTACGCTCATGGGTTGCTACAACGGATACACTTCTCGCGGTGGCGCGCAGGGCGTAGGCGCCGCCACCACGAACGCCGTGGTCTCCGCGTCGATCCTGATTCTCAGCTTCGACTACATCCTCACCGAACTCTTCTTCGCGCGATGAAAGATACGGCGTCTCCGAAGATCTGCATTCGCGGCCTGTGCAAGGCGTTCGGATCGAAACGCGTGCTCGACGGCCTCGATCTCGACGTGGGCACCGGTGAATCCCTGGTGGTGATCGGCGGGTCCGGAACCGGGAAGTCGGTGCTGCTCAAGTGCGTCCTCGGTCTGCTGCGGGCCGATGCCGGCAGCATCACGGTGGACGGCGAGGAGGTGCTCGGCGCGACCGTGGACAGACGCGAGGCGATCAACCGCAAGTTCGGCATGCTGTTCCAGGGATCGGCGCTGTTCGACAGCCTGACGGTGTGGGAAAACGTGGCATTCGGCCTCTTGGCCGGCAAGGGCATGGAGCGCAAGCGCGCCCGGCAGGCGGCCCTCGACAAGCTGGCTCAAGTCGGTTTGGGCCCGGACGTGGCGATGCTCTCCCCCTCCGAGCTGTCCGGCGGTATGCAAAAGCGCGTTGCGCTGGCCCGCGCCATCGCTGCCGATCCGGAAATCATCTTCTTCGACGAGCCGACCACCGGCCTCGACCCGATCATGGCCGACGTCATCAACAATTTGATCATCCAGACCACCCGGGAGGTCGGGGCATCGGCGCTGTCGATCACCCATGACATGTCGAGTGCGCGCAAGATCGCCCACCGCATTGCCATGCTGTATCAGGGAAAGATCATCTGGGCCGGCCCGGTTGGCGAGATCGACAACTCGCAGGACGATCGGGTCGATCAATTCATCCACGGCCGGGCCGAAGGTCCGATCCACATGGCGGTGCGAGCATAGGCGGCGCTCCGAATCGCTTTGCGAAAATGGAGCTGAGCGTGGCTGCGGGCCGACGCCGACCGGCGCCTTCTATCTGGTTGCCCCAGCCTGCTGCAGAAGAGTCGTGATCTCCGCTTGGCCGGCGTTGCGGGCGAGGCTCGCAGCCGTGGCTCCGTTGCTGGTCATCGCATTGACGTCGGCGCCGTTCGCGATCAGAAGCCGCGCCCCCTCGTCGTGTCCCTTCATCGCGGCCCACATCAGCGGAGTTTCGCCCTCGTTGTTCTTCGCGTTCGCGTCTGCCCCTTTCCGCAGGAGCATGACGACAACTTTTTCGTAACCTTCCCATGCGGCCTGGTGAAGCGCCGTAACCCCGCGATTGGACCGGGCGTTGACGTCTGCTCCGCGCGCGATCAGCAGTTCGGCGGTGCGGGGAAACCGGTAGTAAATGGCCCCCATAAGCGCCGTAGCACCATCGGTCGTCCGGGCATTGACGTCGGCGCCATCATCGAGAAGTTCGTTCACGCGAAAGATGTCGCCGTAGGCGGCCGACCGGAGCAAGTCTCCTTCCGGGCCCGGCGGTATGGTCGCTTCAGCCTTGGCGGCCGGCCGCGCCTGGTCCGGCCTTGGTGCACAGGCCTGCAGCAAGGGGGCTGTTACCAGCATCAGAAGCGCCATCGCCAAAACAAGCAGGCGGCCAGCACCGCGCGCACTGTCGAGAATCGAAGAGGGATGAGGTTCGATCAATTTCGCGGGGCTCCCTGCCGGACGTCCACATTGCACACCTTCGTTCCGTCGGTCCCAAAAAAAACCGGGCTGGACGAGGCCGTCAAGCCCTTGTGCACCGGCGTCCCATATACGAGCGGCGTTGCCGGGTGTCGGCGCAGCACTCGTGTGTCTATGACGTGACACCCTGTGTCAAATTCCGCCCCCAAATCGAGAGGGGCCTAGACGACCTCCTTATGTTTCATGCTTACCTAGACGCGTGAAAACTGCCTTCGCGTAAACACGCATTACACTATTGAAGGAGTAGGACATGAAAAAAGTCCTTTTGGGCGTGTCGTTGCTGGCCCTTTCGGCTTCGACCGCTTTCGCTCAAGGCCAGGGCGACGTACCGCCCTATACGGCCGAGATCGGCCCCCGGCAGGGCGATTTCGAAGTCTTTCTCGGCGGCACCGGCACGTCGAATGGCGAGTTCAACGACAACACGTTGGGTATATCGGGCAGCTTCGGTTATTACGCGCTGGAGTGGCTGCCGGTTAGCCTTCGTCAATCCTATGCTGCCAGTTTCGGCAGCAAGGTGAACGATCGGAACAACTTTACGACCTCGGTCGGCGCGGACTTTCAGGCGCCGCTTGGCCGTTGGCAGCCGTTCGCCGGCGGCTTCGTCGGCTATTCGTACGGGAGTCAGAGTTCGGGTCTGGCCGGCCCGGAGGCGGGCATTAAGGTTTTCGTGAACGAAAGCACGTTCATCGAAGGCCTCATGCAGTACGGCTGGCTCTTCGACAAGACGCTCGACTGGGACAACGGCAGAGCGGTCTACACCATCGGCGCCGGCTTCAACTTCTGAGCAGTTCGAAGGGTCTCATGAAGCCAGTCGGATCTGCTGAACGGGCGTCGGCGTCTTTTCCGCCGGCGTTCGATGGAGGAGAAGAACGATGAGCCGAATTCTTTCTGTGGCTGCGCTCCTGCTCGCGATGCTCACGAGCACGGCGTGCACCTATGAGAAGTATCTGGATGAGGCGGCGAGCGCCCAGCCGCGCGGCACCGCTTTCGATAATGCGCTCGCTCGCGATTATCTCGCGATGGCGAAGTCGGAAAGCACCTATCCTGATTATAAGGATACCGAGACGTTCGCTCGCCGCTCGATGGCCGCGGCGCAGGGCAAGCCGACGCTGCCGGACGAGCCCAAGCTCCGGGGATCATTCTTGTCGTCGGACGCGTCCGGTGAGTTGACGCAGGCGCGGCAACGACTCGTCACGGCGCTCGACCGCAACAACCGGACTGCCCGTCCGGACGTCGCTGCCCGGGCGCAGGTGATGTACGACTGCTGGCTGGAGCAGCAGGCGGAGAACCTGCAACCTGATCACATTGCCGCCTGCAAGAAGCAGTTCATGACGGCTCTGGCAGAGTTGGAGAAGCCGATCGCGCCTCCGCCGGCACCGAAGGCGGCCGTGGTACCGGATCGGTTCCTGGTGTTCTTCGACTGGAACAAGGCCGTGATCACCCCCGAAGCGCGGCAGATCATCACCAACGTTGCTGAGGACTTCAAGAAGACCGGGTTCAGCCGAATCATCGCCGTCGGCCATACCGATACGTCAGGCTCGGCAGCGTACAACATGAGGCTGTCTGTCCGACGTGCAGACGCCGTGAAGGCCGAACTCGTCCGCCTCGGCGTGCCTGCTGGCACCATCACGACGATCGGACGCGGTCAGGAAGACCTGCTCGTGCCCACGCCCGACAACGTGCGTGAGCCGAAGAATCGCAGAGTCGAGATCAAGCTCGAGAAGTCGGGCAGCTGATCTTCCGGGCTCAGTGATCCGTCTGGAGGGGGCGCCCATCTCGGCGCCCCCTTTTTTCTTGTCGGTCTGGGCCCCTCCTCCGCGCTCCCGCTTCGTTTGCAGCACACTGGACCCGGATTCGGCATTGACATCGTCGGGTGAGGCTGCACAAAACGGCTTTGTCCCGTTCGCCGTGCGCCTCTGGATCACGGGAAAAATGGCCCGTACCCTCAGCGTCTATGTCTGTCAGAGCTGCGGCGCTTCGCATCCGAAGTGGAGCGGCCGTTGCGACGGCTGCGGCGACTGGAACACCCTGATCGAAGAAAGCAGCGGCGGACCGGCAGGGGGACCGGCGCGCAGCCGCGGCGGCAAGCCCAGGCTCGCGCTGTCTCTCCTGAAGGGAGAAACCCAGAGCCCGCCGCGCCGGGCGACCGGGATCGGGGAGTTCGACAGGGTTACGGGCGGCGGCCTGGTTCCCGGCTCTGCGCTCTTGATCGGAGGGGATCCGGGCATCGGCAAATCGACGCTGCTGCTGCAAGCAGCGGCAGCCCTGGCGCAGACACACGCGGTGCTTTACATCTCAGGCGAAGAGGCGATCGATCAGCTCCGCTTGCGGGCAGAGCGGCTCGGCCTGACGGAAGCACCGGTGCAGCTGGCTGCGGCGACGTCGGTCAGCGACATCGCGGCAACCCTGGACGTGCCACGAGGCGCCGATATCGTCGTCGTCGATTCGGTGCAGACCCTGTTCGTGGACGAACTGGATTCTGCCCCGGGAACGGTCGCGCAGGTGCGTGCCTCGGCGCAAGTGCTGATCCGCCTCGCCAAGCGACAGGGCTTCGTCCTTCTTCTGGTGGGACACGTCACCAAGGAGGGAATGATCGCGGGTCCGAAGGTGCTCGAACATATGGTAGACACGGTGCTGTATTTCGAAGGCGAACGAGGGCACCAGTTCCGCCTGCTGCGCTCGGTGAAGAATCGGTTCGGGCCGGCCGACGAGATCGGCGTCTTCGAAATGAGCGACCGCGGCCTGCGCGAGGTTGCTAATCCCTCGGCACTTTTCCTTGCCGAGCGCGAGCGGGACGTGTCCGGTTCGGCAGTGTTCGCCGGCATCGAGGGAACCCGGCCGGTTCTGGTGGAGATCCAGGCGTTGATCGCACCGACCGCTTTCGCCGCCCCTCGCCGTGCCGTCGTGGGCTGGGACAGCGCCCGGTTGGCGATGATCCTCGCCGTGCTCGAGGCCCGCTGTGGCATGGCGTTCGCCACGTGCGACGTCTTTCTGAATGTCGCCGGCGGCCTGCGGATCGCAGAGCCGGCGGCCGACCTGGCGGTCGCCGCAGCGCTGGCCTCGGCTGCTCTGGGCCGCCCCCTGCCGGCGGAGACGGTCGTCTTCGGGGAGATCGGACTGGCCGGCGAGGTCCGCGCCGTGGCGCGCACGGACTCGCGCC
>DAIQPV010000069.1:0-11151 GCA_036787145.1 Rhodospirillales bacterium | reverse complement strand
ACAGTTCGGTGCTGACCGCCATCGGCAACGATTTCGGCTTCGAGCATCTTTTCGCCCGACAGGTCGAAGCTCTCTGCCGGCGCGGCGACGTGTGCATCGGCATCTCCACATCGGGGCGCAGTGACAACGTGGCTCGAGGACTCATCGCCGCGCGGCATCGCGGATGCGTCGCCGCCGGCCTTCTCGGCGGCGACGGCGGACGCATCGCCGACCTCTGCGATCCCGTACTGATCGTCCCCTCCACTACCACGGCCCGCATTCAGGAGATGCACATCCTTCTGGGCCACATGCTCTGCGCGGCGCTTGAACGGGCGCTGGGTCTGCCATGAGCGTCGATCTGCCAAGCAAAGCGGCCCTTGTCGAGAGGTTGTCGGGTGCTCGGGTGGGCTGTGTCGGCGACGTCATGCTCGACCGCTACATTGTCGGCAGCGTGGAGCGGACCTCGCCCGAAGCACCGGTGCCGGTCCTGCGCGTCGCGCGCGAGGACGCAATGCCTGGCGGCGCCGGCAACGTGGTCCGGAACCTGGCCGCCCTGGAAGCGCGGATCCGGTTTGCCTCGGTCATCGGGGATGACGAAGCCGGGCTTACCTTGCGACAGCAGCTCGCGTCGCTGGAGAGCATCGAACGTGCAACGCTGCTGGTCGATCCCCATCGCACCACGACAGTCAAAACGCGCTTTCTCGCTCAGGGACAGCAGCTTCTGCGCGCCGACCAGGAGACCCTTGCTCCCCTGGCGGCAGAGCCGGCCCGCGCGCTGCTCGACGCCGTGACCAGCTGGCGGGACGCCCTGCCCGCCGTCGTTGTCCTTTCAGACTACGCCAAGGGGGTTCTCCTCGACGACGTCGCGCCCGCACTGATCGATTTCGTCCGCGCCCAGGGAGGCTGCGTCGTCGTCGACCCGAAGGGAGCCGAGTTCGGCCGGTATCGCGGCGCGAGCATCATCACTCCCAACCGGCAGGAGCTCGCCATCGCCTCCGGAGGTGCCGTCGCGCGCGGCGAGGAGGCGGCGTGTGCCCGGGCGCTGCGCAGCCGCCTCGATCTCTCCGCGGTGCTCGTCACCCTGGGTCGGGACGGCATGCTGCTCATCGACGAAGCGGACGAGGCGCTGGCGCTGCCGGCCGATGCACGGGACGTTTTCGACGTCTCGGGCGCGGGAGACACCGTTGCCGCAACGCTGGCGGCGGCTTTGGCCGCAGGCGCTCCCTTGTCCGAAGCGGCGGCGCTGGCCAACGCGGCGGCGGGAATCGCCGTGAGCAAGGTCGGGACCGCCGTCGTCCGCCTTTCGGAACTGGTCAACGCGACCCGTCGGAGTTCCCTGCACGATTTCGAGGCAAAGGTTTGTGACCCGCCGACCATCGCCGAGCGCGTCGCCGTCTGGCGCCGGCAGGGCCTGTCCGTCGGTTTCACCAACGGCTGTTTCGATCTGATCCATCCCGGCCATGTCTCGCTGCTGGCACAAGCCAAGGCGGAATGCGACCGGCTGATCGTCGGGCTGAACACCGACGCGTCCGTCGCCAGACTGAAGGGACCGGGCAGACCGGTGCAGCCGGAGGCGGCCCGCGCCACCGTGCTGGCTTCCCTGCTGAGCGTCGATGCCGTGGTGCTCTTTGCCGAAGACACGCCGATCGAGACAATTCTCGCCGTGCGTCCGGACGTTCTGATCAAGGGAGCCGATTACCGCCTGGAGCAGGTTGTCGGTGCCAAGGAGGTGCAAGGCTCGGGCGGCCGCGTACATCTTGCCCGCCTGGAGCCCGGCCACAGCACGACAGCAACCATCGCCAGCCTCGCGCTGCTGCCGTAGGCCGGCCGCCAGGCGCCAAACAGGCCTCCGTCAGGCGCCAACTCTCAGCACCACCTTGCCGGTCGTTCGCCGATCTTTCAGCGCCCGCAACGCCGCAACGGCGTCAGACAGCGGAAAAACCTCCGAGATGTGCGGCCGCACCGAGCCTTCGCCCAGCCACCTCACCAGCTCCTCGCAGGACTGCTGCATGCGGATCGGGTCCAGCCTCCGGAATGCGCCCCAATAGAATCCGATGGCGCTGATGTTCTTGACCAGCAGGATGTTGGCCGGGATTTGCGGCACCCCCCCCGACGCAAAGCCGACCAGAAGAACACGTCCCCCCGGCGCGGTGGCGCGGAGCGAGGCTTCGAACAGCTTGCCGCCGACAGGATCGTAAACGACATCGACGCCCCGGCCGCCGGTCAGGTCCTTGATTTCCTCCCGCAGATTTTCGCTTCGGGAATCGAGAGCGTGATCGGCTCCGGCGGCCTTGGCGATGGCGAGCTTCTCCTGGCTGCTCGCCGTCGCAATGACCACGCCGCCCAGCCGCTTGCCAATCTCCACGGCGGTCAGCCCCACGCCGCCGGCCGCGCCATTCACCAGCACCGTCTCGCCGCTGGTCAACCCGGCCCGGTACTTCAGTCCGAAGTGAGACGTACCGTAGGCGACGGCAAACCCGGCGGCTTGAACGGCATCGACACCCGCAGGCAGCACGAACACGCAATCCTGCGGCGCCACCACTTCTTCGGCGAACCCGCCATACTCGACGAGCGCCATCACAGTGTCGCCGGGCCGGCACCGCTCGACGCCGGGAGCGCACTCCACAACCGTTCCGGCAACCTCGAAGCCGGGCACGAACGGTGGGACCGCCCGGATCTGGTACCGGCCGGCGACGATCAGGGTGTCGGCAAAATTGATCCCGGCCGCGTCGACGGCGATGCGAACCGAACCCGGGACCAGGGGCGGACTCGGGATGTCCTCGACAACGAGATCCGCGATGTCGCCAAGAGCTTTACAAACGACAGCCCGCATTCCCTTTCCTCCATCGCCGACACCTTTTTCTGCCCGCCCGGACAGGAACGGTCAACGGGAACCGCCCCGGGTAGGGCCGGATGGCCGGCCAAACTCAGGGGCTCAGTCGGGCCAGCCGGCGACCGGCCGGATGAATCCGACCTCCTCGCCGCACGTGTTGCGCAGGACGACAGTGCCAAAGCCGTTGAGGGCCTGCCGCAGCAGCCCGTTGGCGGCGGTGAAGCGGAGCAGAAGCGCTGCCAGCGCGACCTCCGCGGCGCGCTTGCCGCCATCGTCGATCTTCACGGCTATGCCCAGCCCCAGGCCCGACACCGCGGCACAGGCAACCCCTTCCGCGCCGCCCTTGGTCAGCACCGCGCCGCGTCCCGCCTCGGTTGCGACCGTATCGAAGCGGCCGGTTCCGCCGATCAGGAGCGGATGGCTCGTCATCGCCCCGCACACTCTGCGGACCGCGGCGCTGCGCAGGGCCGGCAACCGGTCGGGATCGGCAAGAAGGGAAAAGCCCCGTGCGAGTTCTGTTAAAGACATCGCCATGACCGGAACGCCGCAGCCATCCACGGCGACGACGGCGTGGTCCGCGTCAGCCCCGGTCATCTCCGCGAGTACGCCAAAAACCCGCCGCTGTACCGGATGGCCGGGATCGCCATAGTCCTCTGTGGGAACACCAAGATGTCCGGCCAGCGTCAGGAAGCCGGCGTGCTTGCCGGAGCAGTTGTTGTGCAGGCGGGTCGGCTGCTCGCTTCTCGCCAGAAGGTCGGCCGCCGCAACCGGATCCAGCGGAGAATGCGGACCACAGACCAGGTGCCCGGCGGTCAGCCCGAGACGGCGCAGCCAGGCTTCCACCCCCAGAACATGCACGGCCTCGCCACCGTGAGAGGCGCACGCCAGTGCGAGTTCCTGCGATGTGACACCGAAGGCGTCGGCGGCACCGCTCTCCACCAGCGGCACCGCCTGAAACGGCTTCACCGCCGAGCGGGGAAAGACGGGCGTGTCCACCCCTCCCCATGCCGCAACCAGCCGGCCTGCCGAATCAACGACCGCCGCCGCACCCCGATGGCGGCTTTCGACCAGCTCACCGCGGGTAATTTCGACCAGCACAGGGTTGGCCTCCGCATTTTTTTTGACCATGCCGCTTTCACTTAGCCGTGTCGGTGCCGCGTCCGGCGGGTTAGGTGCTTGGCAAGCTCCCGCATCCTCAGTATCACGTCGCGTCATGACGCGTTCGCTTGTTCTCAAGTTGGGGGTCGCCCTCGCTCTCGGTTTTGCCGGTGTGCATTCCGCTGCGGCTCAGCAGCGCTCCCTCGGTACGTTCGGCGACTGGACCGCCGTAGTGGACGGCAGCGGCAGCAAGAAGCTGTGCTACGTCGGTTCGGTCCCGAAGAAGGCGGAGGGGAAGTACACCTCGCGCGGCGACATCCACTTCCTCGTCACCCACCGCCCCGCCGACAAGGTGACGAGCGAGGTCAGCGTCGCCACCGGCTACACCTACGCCGACGGCAAGGACGCCGCCCTCGATATCGACGGGAAGGCCTTCAAGCTGTTTACCCGGGGCGACAACGCCTGGGCCTATGATGCCGCCGGGGATCGGGAGATCGTCGCCGCAATGAAGGCGGGGCGGACAATGATCGTTCGCGGCACATCGACCCGGGGAACGGTCACCACCGACACCTATTCCCTGGCCGGATTTACGGCGGGCATGAAGGCGATCGACGAGGCCTGCAAGTAACGAGCGCACGTCTCTCCTCGCTTCAGTCGTTGCGCAGCAGGGGGGCGGCTTTCTGCCGCAGCAGGTGTAAGGTTCCGGCGAAACCGACGGCCAGCGTCAACGCGATGGCCAGCGCGGCGGTTCCGGCCGTCAGGCCGGGGTTCGCGACCCAATCGAGGGCCATCAGCTTGGTCACCACCGCCCAGGCGACCGCCGTTCCCAACAATGCCGCAACCACCGCCGTGACCGCCCCGAGCAGGCCGTATTCGATCGCATAGATCGAAGCAATCCGCGCGGTGCCGGCCCCCAGGACCTTGAAGATCACGCTTTCCCGACGCCGGCGGCGGTGATCGGCGGCCATGGCTCCGGCCAGCACGAGGACGCCCGCCACCACCGTCACCACGGCCGCCGCCCGCGCACCCCAGCCGATCCGCCTGAGCAGTCCTTCGACCGCCCTGAGCGCCTCGCGGGTGCGGATGGCCGTCACATTCTCAAAGCGCCCGGTCACCGCGCGCTCCAGCCGGTCCTCGGCTTCGGCCGGGGCGTAGACGGCGGCAATGTGTGTATGCGGTGCTCCCGCCAGCGTGCCGGGCGACAGGATCAGCGCGAAATCGAACGGCACCGCCCGCCACTCGATCTCCCGTAACGAGGCGATCTGGACCGGAAGTTCGCGGCCGAGCACGTTCAGGGTGAGCCGGTCGCCGATACCGACTCCAAACCCCTGCGCCAGCCCGGCATCGAAAGAAACGAGCGGCGGGCCGTCGTAATCGGGAGGCCACCAGGCGCCGCCGGTGATCCTTGCATCCTCCGGCGGCGCCGCCGCGTAGGTCAGCGCCCGGTCGCCGCGAATCGCCCAAGCCGATTCGGGTGCCACCACGGCGCTTTCCACCGGCACATCCTTGATGGCGACGATGCGTCCTCGTAAGGACGGCACCCGCCGAAAGTCGGTCACGCCCGGGTCCGACGCGATCAGGCGGTCGAAGTCCGCCGCCTGATCATCCTGGATATCGATGAAGAAGAACGCCGGTACCTGCTGGGGCAGCCGTTGATCGATCTGCCCGCGGATGCTGCCGTCGATCAGGGCGACAGCCACCAGAAGGGTTAGCCCCGCCCCCAGCGACATCATGACGCTGGCCGTGGGCGCCCCCGGTCGAACCAGCCCGCGGATGGCGAGCCGGAATGCCGGGGAGCGCGGCGACGGCAGGTTTCGGCAGAGCGCGGAGACGCCCAGCGCGGCGGCCCGCAGCACCAGCAGGGTCAGCAAGGCTCCTGCCACGAACCATGCGGCGAAGCCGCGATCCTCCGTCGTGAAAATGCACAATGCCGCCAGCGCCAGCGCGCAGCCGCCGGTCGCCGCCAGATCGCCGGCTCCGATGCGTGCGGGAGCGAGCACCGCCGCCTGCCGGAACAGGCTCGCAGCCGGCACGGCGCGGGCGCGACCCAAGGGCCATAGCGCGAAGGTGAGCGCTGTCAGCAACCCCAGGGCAGCCGCTTGCAGGAAGGGGCCTGCTGCCAGATCCGACTCCACCGACACCGGCAGCAGAGCGGACAAGGCCGGCAAGGCCAGCAGCGGCAACAGGGCGCCAAGCAACAGGCCGATGGCGATGCCGACCGTGGAAATCGCCAGCACCTGCACGAGATAGGCCCGCGACACCAGCCCGCCCGTTGCCCCCAGGCACTTGAGCGTGGCGATGGTCGGGATCTTGCGTTCCAGGTAGGTTCCGACAGCACCCGCAACACCCAGTCCGCCGATCAGCAAGGTCGCGGCCCCGGCAAAGCCGAGGAACAGCGTCAGCCGATCGACGAACCGCTCCACGCCGGGGGCGGCGTCCGTCGTCGAGCGGATTTGCCATCCGGCCTCGGGGAAGGCCTCGGTGGCGGCTTGCCTGAATGCGGCCGGAGTCGTTGCCGACGGCAAGAGAAGTCGCGTCTTCCAGCGGACCAGACTGCCCGGCTGCACAAGGCCGGTTGCCGGCAGCGCATCGCTGGCAATCAGCAGCCGTGGCCCGAAACTGACCACGCTCGCCACCCGGTCGGGCTCGTGAGCAATGACGCCGCGGATGTCGAACGTGGCGGTGCCGACCCGGATCCGATCACCCGTGGTCAGGCCGAGCTTAGTCAGCAGGGCCGGCTCGGCGATAGCACCCCAGACCCCTAAGCGCTCCTGAAGCAGCGCTGAAAGCGGCTCTGCCGCGCCCTCCCCCTGCAGCTCGACCGAGCCAAGCAGCGGGTAGAACCCATCGACCGCCTTGAGTTCGACCATGGCGCGGGCGTCGTCGCCATCGGGCGCGGTTGCCATCGCGCGCATCTCAGCCACCTGCGAATGAGCCGCGCCCACGTCCCGCAGCCATGCCGCTTCCCCCTCCGAGGGGGGCCTTTGTACGAGTTGCACCTCGACGTCGCCGCCCAGCAGCAGCCGGCCGTCGTGCTGGAGAGCGCTTTTGATGCTGCCGCCGACGCTGCCCACCGCCGCAATCGCCGCCACACCCAGCGCGATGGCGGCAACCAACACGCGAAAGCCGCGCAGGCCGCCCCTGAGTTCCCGTCGGGCCAGCCGCAGCGCCAGAGCCCAGTCGGCGGCGCTCACAGAGCCGCCTGCGCGCCCGGACGCCGGCCAGGGACTTTGCGATCGCCGACGATCAGGCCATCTTTCAGCTCGACGATGCGCTCGCACCGGTCGGCCAAGGCCGGATCGTGGGTGATCAGCAGCAGGGTCGTTCTTCGCCTCCGATGCAGATCGAACAGCAGGTTAATGACCTCGTCACCGGTCTCGCCGTCGAGGTTACCGGTCGGCTCGTCGGCCAGCAGCAGCGTCGGCTCGGGGGCAAACGCGCGGGCCAGTGCCACCCGCTGCTGCTCGCCGCCGGAGAGCTGCGAGGGGAAATGGTGCAGCCGATGGCTGAGGCCAACGGCGACGAGTGCGGCCTCGGCCCGCGAAAAGGCGTCACGGTCGCCAGCCAGCTCCATCGGCAGGGCTACATTCTCGATCGCGGTCATCGTCGGGATCAGATGAAAATTCTGGAACACGATCCCCACATGCTCGCGTCGAAAATGCGCGAGCCGATTCTCGCTCAGCCGGGTAATATCCATGCCGGCCGCCGACACGGTGCCGCGGGTGGCTTGTTCCAATCCCGCAATGACCATCAGCAGGCTGGTCTTGCCGGACCCGGACGGTCCCACGACACCGATCGTCTCGCCCACCTCGACGTCGAGGTCGATACCGCGCAGGATGTGAACGGAACCGATGGTGGACTGCAGGCTCAGGTGAACCTCTCGCAACGCGAGCGCCGGAGCGGTGTGCAACGGGGATAGCGAGGTTGGCAAACGTGCTGATGGCATGGCCAGGGGATGCGGTTTCAGGGTCCGTGCGACGGCACAGTCTTTCGCCATATGGAGGGTTGCGGCGGCTTGTCAACGCAATGCTGGGTGTTCTGCTGGTGCTGACCGGAGCATCCCCGGCCCAATCGGCCGAAGCGGCGCCCGCACGACTGCTGCTGCTGGGGGACAGTCTCGTCGCCGGCTACGGCCTGCCTCGGGCCGACGCCTTCCCGGCCCAGCTCTCCGCCGCCCTGAAGGCGCAGGGCGTGTCGGTAACGATCGTCGAAGCCGGCGTTTCCGGGGATACGACCGCCGGCGGATTGGCGCGCCTGCCCTGGGTGCTGGGTTCGGCACCGGCCGAGCAGCCCGACGCCGCCCTCGTCGAGCTGGGCGGAAACGACGCACTCCGCGGCTTCGATCCGCAGACCACCGAGGCCAACCTCGACCGTCTGCTCGCCATTCTCCGCGAGCGCGGTATTCCGGTGCTGATCGCCGGCATGCGTGCCCCGCCCAATCTGGGAGCTGACTATGCCGGGGCGTTCGATTCGATCTTTCCGCGCCTGGCGAAAAAGCACAACGTGCTGCTCTATCCGTTCTTCCTCGACGGCGTCGCTGGCAATGCGGCCTTGAACCAGGCGGACGGCATTCATCCCAATGCCAGCGGCGTAAAGGTGATTGTCGACCGGATCCTGCCCAGCGTGCGCTCGTTGCTGGATTCGGTGAAGCCGACGGACGGTGCGCGGTCCGGCTGAAACAGGCAGAAGTTGGAGAGCTCGATGACGTCAACTTGGACGGTAGCCGTGGAATCGGCCGCTGATACTCTCGGAGAAATCCTGATGGCCATGGCGGATGGCCGGGATGAGCCGACCACCGAGGCGATCGCGGCATCGGTGCTGCGCTCCGGGCTTTGCGTCCTGCTCCAGGCGCCGCCGGAGCTGGGCCGGGTTCAGGAGGTGGCGCGGGTTCTCTGGAGCAAGCTGCACAATGACGACGATGCTCCCTGGGCCAGCCTGACGCCCGCTGAAACCGCCTTCTGGACCGACCTGGCGGCCGCCGCGACGATTGCGGCGGACACCACCCTGCTGAACGAGATCCGCGACGCCATCGTCTGAACGCAGCGGAGTTCAGGACAACGATGGGGACGATCCGCTTTATCGCGCCGGGCTTCATCGACACGATTCGGCTCGACGGCGAACAGCGCGCCGGCCGCACGCTGCTGGCGATCGCCAGGGATCACGGGATTCCTATTTTGTTCAACTGCGAAGCGGGCGGCTGCGGCGCCTGCATCGTCCGTGTTGAAGTCCCCAGCGAAGACTTCGATCCTGAGCTGACCTTCGAGGAAGCTTTTTTCCTGCAAGCCATCGGTAAGCTTGGCAAAGGGCTTGAAGACAGCGCGTCGGGCGGCTGCCGCTGGCGGTTTCGTCTGGCGTGCCAGTATACGGTCGGAGAGGAGGACATCACCGTCGACTTCACCAACGAGATCGGCAGTGTCTGAAACCGCGCCGGCATTACAGGAAGCGCAGGCTGTCCTGCGCCAGGTCTTCGGCTTCGATGGCTTTCGTCCCGGTCAGGGGGAGGTGATCAGCGCCGTGCTCGGCGGCGAGGACGTTCTCGCCGTCATGCCGACCGGCAGCGGCAAATCGCTGTGTTACCAGTTGCCGACGCTGGTGCGTCGCGGCCTGACCGTCGTCGTCTCGCCGCTGATCGCCCTGATGCGCGACCAGGTGGGACAACTGCGCGCCCTGGGCGTTGAGGCGGCAAGCCTGAACTCCGCCAACGATGCGGACGAGAACGCCCGCGTCTGCCAGGCGCTGCGCGACCGTCGCCTGCGGCTGCTCTACGCAGCGCCCGAACGCCTGGTTCGCCCGGACACGCTTGCCCTGCTGCGTGAGTCCGGCTCATCGATGCTGGCGATCGACGAGGCGCATTGTGTCTCGCAGTGGGGGCACGATTTCCGGCCCGAATACCTGGCGCTGGGGCGGGTGCGGGATGCCTTGGGCCAGCTGCAAACCCTGGCGCTGACCGCCACCGCCGACGCGCCGACGCGCGGCGACATCCTGCAGAAGCTGTTCCGCTCGACGCCGCGCAGCTTCGTCCGCTCCTTCGATCGCCCGAATCTGCGGCTGGCGATGCAGCCGAAGGCGAACACCCGCCGCCAGGTCGAAGCGTTCGTTGCGACCCACCGGGGGTTGAGCGGCATCGTCTATTGTGCCTCGCGCAAGCGCACCGAAACCCTGGCCGGGCAGCTGTGCGGTGCCGGCCACCGGGCACTGGCCTATCATGCCGGCCTGGACGCCGGGACGCGCAGCCGCACGCAGGACACCTTCCTGCAGGAGGACGGCGCGGTGATCGTTGCCACCGTCGCCTTCGGAATGGGCATCGACAAGCCGGACGTGCGGTTCGTCTGCCATGCCGACCTGCCGCAAAGCATCGAAGCGTACTATCAGGAGATCGGCCGCGCCGGCCGCGACGGCCTTCCGGCCGATACCCTGACGCTCTATGGCCTGGACGACATGCGGCTGCGCCGCTCGCAGATCGAGGACGGCGATGCGCCGGAGGAACGCAAGCGCATCGAGCGTAGTCGATTCTCCGCGCTGGTCGCGCTGTGCGAAGCGCCCCGGTGCCGGCGCCAGACGCTGCTCGGCTATTTCGGCGAATCAGCCGGGCCGTGCGGAACCTGCGATCTCTGCGAAGGGGGGATCGAGGTGTTCGACGGCTCGATCGACGCGCAGAAGGTGATGTCGGCGATCCTGCGGACCGGCGAACGGTTCGGCACGGAGCACCTCATCCGCCTGCTCACGGGTGCGGGCGATGCGGCCCTTCAACGCTGGGGACACCACACCCTGCCCACCTTCGGCGTGGGGCGTGATCGGAGCGCGGACAACTGGCGGTCGATCTTCCGCCAGCTTTATGCGGCGGGCCTGATCTCCCTGGAGATCGCCGATCACGGTCGCTGGCGGGTGACGGAGACGGGGCGCCGGGTCCTGCGCGGAGACGAGGCGATCCAGCTCCGCAAGGACGTCCTGCGACCGAAGACGCCGCGTTCGCATCCCCCCGGATCCACCGCCCGAGGCCGCCCGGACGCCGCCGACGCCGATCTGCTGACGGCCCTGAAAGCCCTGCGCCGTGACCTTGCCCGTCAGCAAGGGCAACCTGCGTTTGTCGTTTTCGGCGACCGGACGTTGCTGGAAATGGCCAGCCTGAGGCCGGTCAGCCTGGAGCAGCTTCGCGAAATCTACGGCGTCGGCCAGGCAAAGCTGGACCGCTACGGAGAAGCGTTCCTCGCCGTCGTCCGCCGCCATTTCGCCGGAGACGG
>DAIQPV010000068.1:4712-11232 GCA_036787145.1 Rhodospirillales bacterium | reverse complement strand
CGGAAGATCATCGCACTGCACAATCTGGAGTTGCCGTCACCGGCGCCGTTCGATGACGAGCGCCCGCTTGGCGAGGCACTGCTCACCCCTACCCGCATTTATGTCGCGTCCTGCCTTCGCGCTCATGCTGCCGGCGGGCTGAAGGGTCTCGCTCACATAACCGGCGGCGGGCTCCTGGAAAACATCCCCCGGATCCTTCCAGAAGGCGTGGCGTGTATCGTGGACGCGGCCGCCTGGACGCTGCCGCCCGTCTTCGCCTGGCTGGCGCGGAGCGGTGGCCTCGCCAGCACAGAGCTGGCCCGCACATTCAACTGCGGCATCGGCATGGTCGCAGTGGTCTCGGCTGAGCGCGCCACGGCGCTACGCGCCGTTTTTGAAGCCGCCGGCGAACGGGTCTTCGAAATCGGGCGGATCGTGGCCAACACCGGCAGCGATCCCGCGGTGGTGCTGGAAAATACGGAGCGCGCGTGGCCAGGCTGACGGCAGCCGTGATGATTTCCGGCCGCGGCAGCAACCTTCAGGCTTTGATCGATGCCTGCGCGGCGCCTGAGTTTCCGGCACGGATCGGCCTCGTCCTCTCCAACGTCGCCGGGGTCTACGGGCTGGAGCGGGCGGCGGCCGCAGGCATCCCGACGCTGGTTCTCGAGCATAAGGCGTTCGGCGCCCGCGAACTCTTTGAGGAGGCCCTGCACGAGACGCTTCTCAATGCGGGCATCGAGCTGGTCTGCCTTGCCGGGTTCATGCGGTTGCTGACGGACGGCTTCGTCCAGCGCTGGCGGGACCGGTTGATCAACATTCATCCGTCCCTGTTGCCATCGTTCCGCGGCCTGCATGTGCATGAGCGGGTGATTGCCGCCGGCGCACGGTTTTCCGGCTGCACGGTCCATTTCGTCCGGCCGGCCATGGACGACGGGCCGATCATCGTCCAGGCGGCAGTGCCGGTCCATGCCGACGACAACGCCGAAACCCTGGCGGCTCGCGTGCTCGCAGAAGAGCACCAGATTTATCCCCTGGCGCTGCGTCTGATCGCCGAGGGTCGCACCCGGATTGAGAACGAACGCGTCATCATTGCGGGCGCGGAGGCCCCTGAAAGCGCCCTGATCAACCCTGCGCTGCCGCCTGATGGCCGCTGCTGAGAGCAAGCGGCCGTGGCTGCACCGGTGCGTGACCGGTGCGTTACTGGGGGCCTAGCCGGCAATTTCGATATCGCTGAAGAAGAACGCGATCTCTTTCACGGCGTTCTCCGGCGAGTCCGAACCGTGCACCGAGTTCTCCTGAACGTTCAGCCCGACGGCCTTGCGGACGGTGCCTTCGGCGGCATTTGCCGGATTGGTGGCGCCCATGATCTCGCGGTTGCGGACAATCGCGTTCTCGCCTTCCAGCACCTGGGCCACGACTGGTCCTGAGCACATGTATTCGCAGAGCTCATCATAGAAGGCGCGTTCGGCATGCACCGCGTAGAACTTCTGTGCGTGCTCCTTGGTCAGCCGCAGCCGCTTTTGCGCAACGATGCGCAGGCCGCCGTCCTCAAAGAAGGCGTTGATCTTGCCCGTGACGTTGCGCGCGGTGGCGTCCGGCTTGATGATCGAAAGCGTACGTTCGACGGCCATGTGGGAATCCCTCTCTCCCCTTCGTTTCTGGGTGATGCCGAGAGCCCGGAAAGCGAACACGGTGCGTCGCGCACCTGCTCCGCAGTGTGGTCCTCGGATCAAAGCCGGGCGCCTTATAGCCGCCCCCCTGCCTCCTGACAAGGAAACGGAACCTTGATCGTGGCCCCGGTGTGACAAACGGGCGCAATGCTGCCAGCGCAGACAACAGTTAACGTCAGCCTTTCGGCCGCCCCGGCGCCAGGACCGTGGTGGCCAGAGCGCGAAGCACCGCTTCCAGAGCTGGATCATCGATACCGGTCACGGCGGCATCGACGGTCGCGCTGTCGGCCAACGGACCTGGTGGCGGTGCAGGAGGTGGGAGCAACGGAAGCGGGCCATGGACGAAGCGGAGGCGGAAAACGACGGGCCAGCCAAAGAAGCTGTTAATCCGTTCACAAATCAGCGGCTCCCGGTGCTGCAATTCGAGGACAAAGGCGCCGGAAGCAATCCGACCGACCAGAATACCTCCTGCGCCGCCGGACTCATCCCCGCGAGGATCGATCAATCGTGCCGGCCTGCGTCGGCCCGCCAGGTTGTCGCCGACGATGGTGGGCCACTCCGCGCGCAGCCGGGCCGTCGCAAATCCAGATTTACCCGCCAGCCCCGCGGTCAGGGGCGCCACCGATTCTCCCAGCGCGCGCCATCCCTGCCGCCTATTGCTTCGTGTCGGCTGCATGCCGACGGTCCCCGGTCATGTCGGCTGCATGCCGACGGTCCTCGATAGAAACACGGCATGGGCGACTATGCCCAACCGGAGCTAGTGTTGGCGACCTGGCCTCTGAGCACAACCGTTTAGTGTGCGCAACGGCTATGCAGATTACACAAGCTTGCGCTCGGCAGCGCCGCCGACCACGATAGTCGGCAACAATGACGACCGCCGGCGCCTGCACCGACACGGGCAGGGAGAGCGGCAGGAGATTCCGGATGTCCGCAGCGAGCAACGCATTGGCCCACCACTGGATGCCGTTCACCGCCAACCGCGCCTTCCAGGAGCAGCCGCGGCTGCTGGTGCGCGCCGAGGGCATGCACTATTGGTCGCACGATGAAAGGCGCATCCTTGACGGCGCCTCCGGTCTGTTCTGCTGCGCCGCCGGCCACGGCCGCCCGGAAATTACCGAGGCAGTGATGAAGCAGCTGAGCGAACTGGAGTACGTGCCGCACTTCCAGTTCGGGCACCCCAATTCCTATGAACTCGCGGCACGCCTGGCGCGGATTACCCCGGAGGACCTCGACCACCTCTTCTTCTGCAATTCCGGCTCGGAGGCCATCGACACGGCCCTGAAGATCGTGATGGCGTATCATTGGGCGCGGGGCGAGGGACACCGGCTCCGCTTCGTTTCGCGCGAGCGCGCCTATCACGGCGTGAACATCGGCGGAACCTCGCTCAGCGGCATCATGCGCAACCGCGACGGCTTCGGCGCTGTCCTGCCAAACGTCGTGCATATGCGGCATACACTCGGAGGTCCCCGCTTCGTCCGGGGCCAGCCCGAGACCGGCGCCGAGCTTGCCGACGACCTGCAGCGGTTCTGCGATCTTTACGGGGGGCACACGATCGCAGCGTGCTTCGTCGAGCCGATTGCGGGATCCACCGGCGTCCTGGTGCCACCCAAAGGATACCTCCAACGGCTGCGCGAGATCTGCGACCGGTACGGCATCCTGCTGGTCTTCGACGAAGTGATTTGTGGCTTCGGAAGGACCGGCCGCGCCTTCGGTGCCGACAGCTTCGAGGTTACGCCCGACCTCATGACCATGGCGAAAGCACTGACCAACGGCGCACAGCCGATGGGCGCGGTTGCGGTGCATGAGAAGATTTGGGAGGCGATCGCCGCTGGCGCGCCCGATGAAACCATCGAGCTGTTCCACGGCTACACCTTCTCCGCCCACCCGGCGGCCACGGCCGCTGCACTGGCAACGCTTGAAATCTACGAACGCGAGAACCTCTTCCACCGCGCGGCGGAGCTTTCGCCGTACTTTCTCGACAGAATGTTTGAACTGGCGGAGTTGCCCGGCGTGACGGACGTGCGGGGCTACGGCTTACTGGCCGCCTTCGACCTCGCGCCGGAGGGCGCCCCTGGGACACGCGGCTTCCGCTGCCTGCGGCGGCTCTACGACGAAGGCCTGCTGATCAAGTGGACGGGAGATACCGGCATCATCGCCCCGCCGCTCATCGCCGGGCGCGACCACATCGATGAGGCCGCGGGCATTCTCCGCCGAGTGCTCTCCCAGGACTGAGCCGCGAGCCCGGCGCCGGCGTCAAGGGTGGCCTTGTCGCTCTTCCTCAATAATCCACCTCGGCGATCTCGGTCGGCGCCGCCGCTTTCGACCGGTAGAAGACGTGCCCGCCAATGCGGCCAACCATGACCATGGTCCGCGACCAGCTCGGCCGGGCCCAGGAGGCATGGAAGTAGTACGCCCCGCCGGTCGGATCCGGCTTGTCGAGAAACAACGCGTTGTACGCAACCTGCTTGGCCACTTCCCAGGCTCCCGGATCGCGCGGCCGATCGGAATAGCGGTCACAGGCCCACGAAAACTGGCAATCCCGGCGGCCGTGGCTTACGCCCTGATAGACGACCTTGCAGATGCTCTCTGGAAACAGCGGGCTTACGACGCGATTTAAGGTCACAGCGGCAACCGCGTACTTGCCGACCAATGGCTCACCTCGCGCCTCGAAGTAGACGTTCAGCGCGAGACACTCGAACTCCCGGTCCACCGTTCCTTCGGCGACCAGGGCATCTCGCACCATCGCCGCGACTCCCGTACCGGATGCCGGTTGGCTGTCCCAGTGGGGCAGAAGGCTCGTTTGTGCCTTCGCCTCGTGAACACCGGATGGCAGCAAAGCCGCGACCCAGAGCGCCGCGCCAACCCTGGCGCACGCCGTTTTTGTGGCGACCGAGCGTCGCATTATCCCTCCTCTCCTTCGACAGGCCTTGCTTGGGCCGTTCGTCCTCCACAATATGAGACCCGTCTGAGCCGGCGGCCTCCAGTACTCGCCAGTGCACAATATGGCGATGTCGAACCGTGTCAATCTTTCATGAACTGAACTGCCGTATTTTAACTGTGAAATGCTTGGGAATACGGCGCCGGCTGATTCTCGTTTATAAGTCCGTTGGTGTATTCGCCGACGCACAAACGTGGAACATTGGTTATTTCTGCAAGTTTAGACGAAGTCTAGAAAAGGTCGGGGAAGCGCCGCAACTTCGCCGCCGATAGCAGGGAGGCGGCCGTGGCGGAAATCTGCCAGAATGCGGGCCGGACGGATGCCCCGGCGAATTTTGTGGCGATACCTGTAAAAATGCGAATCGGGCACGGCCTGCGCGGACTGACAGCAACCAGCCGGAGACAGAGCTTGACGACGAATGGCCCGCTGAAACCTCCGTACCTGTTGTTTATCGGCAACGCTGCGGACCAACTCGCCGCGAAGACGGCGATCGGCATTCTGCAATGGCGCCGCGATTGGTGCCTCGGCCAGACCCGCCTGCCCGGCTGTCAGGCCAACCTGGATCTCCCCGAGATGACGCCGGAGGAGGCGGCCGCCTCAGGCGCGCGAACGATGGTGGTCGGCGTCGCCAACGCCGGCGGTTTTATCCCGGAGGCCTGGTCACGGATGCTGGTCCGAGCCCTCCATGCCGGACTTGACCTGGCCAGCGGCCTCCATGACCGTCTGTCCGACATTCCCGAGGTGCGCAGCGAAGCCGCGGCCCTCGGCCGCGCGCTTCACGATGTCCGTCATCCCGCCCGACGCTTTGCCGTCGGCAGCGGAGAACGCCGTCCGGGCAGGCGCCTTCTGACCGTCGGCACCGACTGCTCGTCGGGCAAGATGTACACGGCGCTTTCCCTGGTTGACGCGATGCGGCGGCGTCGGCTCGATGCGGACTTCCGCGCCACCGGCCAGACCGGAATCTTCATAGCCGGTGATGGCGTTTCCGTTGACGCGGTCGTCTCCGACTTCATCTCCGGGGCGACCGAATGGCTTTCCCCCGCCGCCAGCCCGGCGCACTGGGATGTCATCGAGGGCCAGGGATCGCTTTTCCATCCCTCGTATGCCGGGGTCAGCCTCGGCCTGCTGCACGGCGCGCAACCGGACGCGCTGGTGATGTGTCACGAACCCACCCGCACGCATATGCGCGGGCTGCCCAACCGGCCGCTGCCAGACCTCGCCGCCTGCATTGCCGCCAATGAGCAAGCGGCACGGCTGACCAATCCGAACGCGGCGTGCGTCGGCGTCTGCATCAATTCCAGCGGTCTCGGCCCGGCAGAGGCGGAAGCCTGTCTTGTCCGCACACGGGACCGGCTGGGCCTGCCTTGCGTCGATCCCCTGATTCACGGCGTCGACGCCATCGTCGATCGGCTCGTCTGATGCGCACGCTGTCGGCCCGCACGGAGGCCTGGCCGCTGGCAAGGCCGTTCACCATTTCCCGCGGCACCAAGACCACCGCGGACGTGGTGGTGGCGGAAATCGAGGACCAGGGCGTCCATGGCCGCGGCGAATGCGTGCCTTATGCCCGCAACGGCGAAAGCGTCGAGGCTGTCCTGGGTACGATTGCGGCCCTTGCCGCCGAGATCGAGGCGGGAATGGACCGGATCGCCCTGCAGCAGCGTCTGCCGGCCGGCGCGGCGCGGAACGCGCTGGATTGTGCCCTGTGGGACCTCGACGCCAAGACCCAGGACCGCCGGGTGTGGCAAACGGCAGGGATACCGGCGCCTCACCCGATGCCGACCGCCGAGACGATCGCCATCGACACCGCCGAAGCGATGGCGGCACGGGCGTACGGACTTCGTGACCGGCCGCTGCTGAAGCTGAAGCTCGACGCGGACGCGGTGGTGGAACGAGTGGGCGCAGTGCGCGCGGCGGTCCCTCATACCCGCCTGAT
>DAIQPV010000068.1:0-4702 GCA_036787145.1 Rhodospirillales bacterium | reverse complement strand
GTCGATGCCAACGAAAGCTGGGATATCACCTTGCTCGACCGCATCGGCGGCATGCTGGCGGCGCTGGACGTGGAGGTGATCGAGCAACCCCTCCCCGCCGCGCAGGACGACGAACTGCGCGGCTTCAGGTCACCGGTCACGCTGTGTGCCGACGAAAGCTGCCATACGTGCCTCGACCTCGATCAGCTTCCGGACGGCTACGGCATGGTGAACATCAAACTCGATAAGGCCGGCGGCCTGACGGAGGCACTGCAGTTGACGACGGCGACCCGGGCCTCAGGCCGCAAGGTGATGGTCGGCTGCATGGTCGCGACATCCCTGGGCATCGCGCCCGCAACCCTGCTGGCGCCCGTCGCTGACGTGGTTGACCTGGACGGTCCGCTATGGCTGGCACACGACCGCGGGCCGTGCCTCCGCTTCGAGGACGGTTGCGTCTACCCGCCGGACCCAGCCCTCTGGGGCTGACGGATCCTACCCAGGCTGCGTGACATCCACGACCGTTGCAGCGTCCGGCGCCGCGCCCACGGTCGTGTTGCCTCTGGCGATGGCGATGGTCCGGACCGGCGCGTCGACTTCAATGCGGTGGAGGTCGATCTCAAGCAGCCCGTGATCCAGGGTCGCGCCGACAACTTCGATGCCTTCGGCGATGACAAAGCAGCGCTGAAACTGGCGTGAGGCAATGCCTCTGTGCAGGAAAACGCGCGTGCTGTCGTCGTCCTGACGGCGGCCGCGGATAACCAGCTGCTTGCCTTCCAGGGAGACCTTCAGATCGTCGACGCGAAAGCCCGCGACGGCCAGCGTGATGCGCAGAGCATTTTCGCCAACCTGCTCGATGTTGTACGGCGGATATCCCTCCGTCGAAGACTTGGCCACCTGATCGACGATCCGTTCCAGATGATCGAACCCCAGCAGCAACGGGCTGTTAAACACGGCGACCCGGCTCATATCCTCCTCCTGAAATCGAGCAAGAGCCGGCAAGCCCGGTCGCAACGCATCTGCTGGACTATCCTTATATTGGCCCTGCCGATGTGGTTCGCTCAACCGGCCTGTCAATACCCGGAACGAACGGTCGCCACAATCAGCGACTGCCGCAGCTCAACTGAGGTCGAGCGCGTATCGCTTCAGATCATCGAGGCCCACATATTCGAGTGCATCTTCGTGCGTCGCTGCCAGCACCACCCTCGGTGCAGCGCCGGCTTCCAGCGCCTCCCGCCAGCGTGCCGCACAGAGGCACCAGCGGTCGCCCGGCTTGAGGCCGGGAAACCCGAAAGCCGGCATTGGCGTCGACAGGTCGTTGCCCCGGCTCTTGCTGAAAGCGAGGAATTCCGCCGTCATCACCGCGCACACGACGTGAGCGCCGAGATCCATCGGACCGGTCTGGCAACAGCCCGTCCGGAAAAACCCCGTCAGCGGATGGAGTGAACAGTCGATCAGCTTTTCACCGAGGACATTTCGCTGCGGCCGGAACTGCTCTTCATCACCATCCAGCATGACCGTTCCCCGTGCGCGACGCCGGCGTTCCCGCGGCCCCGTTTGCCTTTTCAGAGATGATCACGGACCGGGATCGCGACAAGTTCGCCCGCTCTCCGCCCCGCAAGGAGCCTTCCCATACGGCCCCGCTCGCGTGAGCCGGAAGACGGCCGATCCGGACGTGATCGAAGGGCTCGTCGCAGCGCGACCAGCTATTCTATCCGGCACGTCGTCGGGCGCCGTCAATCACTCGCTGCGCGGATCCGGCCGGTGGCGGCGCCGCGCGGAAGGAGCGGTCCGGACGGCCACCACCTTCTGGTACAGGCCCCCGAAAAACGTCTCTTTGCTCCAGACGAAGTCATAGGGCTTTGAGGCGAGTGAACGGATTTCGCGGTCGACCAGTCCGTAGGCGAACGGCTCCAGCCAACGGAACACGAGACCCATCGGGGCGCGCAACGGGTGCCATCGCACAGCCCGGTGGTAGTCGACGAAGACAACCTTGCCACCGGGCTCGACCGCCCCGAGCAGTGCATCGACGGCGGCCCGCTTCTCCGCGTCCGGAATCTCGTGCAGGAGAAAAAAGCAGCACACGCCGTCGTAGATACCGTCAACCGGCTCGGTCGCGTCAGCGACGCGCGCCCGCGCATGCGGATACCCCTTAAGCTTTCGTTGCACGTGCGCAACCTGGAGCGGCGCAACGTCGATGACGTCGAGCCTCCCCGTCGGACCGACCTGCGCCGCCAGCTCCGGCGAGAGATTACCATAGGCGCTGGCTGCCTGCAGGATGCAGGCACCCGGCTGGAACTCGTCACACGCGGCGCGGACCAGCCGCGGCAGATTGCCCCAGAGGATCGCCGTCAGCACGAAAGGATTATCCAGCAATCGCAAGCTGGCAGGCGTCAGGTAGGCCCACCAGTAAGTGCGAACGAGATACTCGGGAAGACCCGGAGAAACCGACCTCACATTCTCGATCAGCCTGGTTCCGATCCCGCCGTCCATCTGCCCTCCAGCCCTTCCTTTATCGGCGATGCGGGATACACTGTTTCGCGGGTTTGTGCAAAGCGCAAAAGGTTGCCCCAACTGCGCGCGTGGCGTGCTGCGCCTTTTTCCCCACCGGCATAGACAGCAAGGGGATGAACGGCGTAGTGTGCCGGCGTTTGTTGAGCCCGGCGGACGCCCGCGGGCAGCGGGCTGGTGATGTGGCGCTTCCTCCTCCTTTTGATCTCGACTGTCCTGGTGATCCGGCAGACAGGAACGCCGAGCGCGGCGGATCTGCAACCGCACCGCGCCGTCTATCGCATGGTTCTGGCCGGGGAGCAGCGCCATTCCGAAGTGGTGTCGGCCAACGGGGTGATGATCTATCGCTTCGCCCGGGTCTGTGACGGCTGGACGGTCGAAAATCGTACCTTTCTTCGCCTGCTTTACGACAACGACACATCGAGCGACACGCTGTGGTCGTTCGCGAGCTGGGAGAAGCAGGACGGCACCAGGTTCCGCTTCCACGCGCGATACGACCAGGACGGCAAGACGATCGAGAAGCTGGAGGGACAGGCCTCTCTCAAGAAGCCGGGGGGTCGCGGAACCGCTGTCTTCTCGCAGCCGGAAGCGACCGTGGCATTGCCGCCGGGAACCATCTTTCCCACCGCTCACATTCGCGATCTGATCGCGGCGGCAACAGCCGGCAAGCATCGGCTGAACAGGACAGTTTTTGACGGAGCCAGCGGAGACAATCCGTACGTTGTCAACGCGCTGTTCGGCCCGTTGACGGCTTCGGAGACCGAGGCGCTGGCAAGCCGGGTCCAATTGCCGGTGCTGCCGGCGTGGTGGACACGCATGGCGTTCTACCCCACGGCCTCCCCACTCGCCGAGCCGGAATTCGAGATGGCCGCGCACTATCGCGCCGACGGCATTGCCGACTCGATCGTCCAGCAGTTCGATACGTTCTCGCTCGACGTTCAACTGCGCACGATCGAACTGCTCCCCCCGCCCGATTGCTGAGCGCTCCTTCTGTTATCGACCGCAAGGCATCAACGGCGCGGCATGATCTTGATGGTGGTGGACCTTACCCGTTCGCCGATCATCGCGGACAGATAGGGACTGCTGGCGTACTTGGCCCGGTAGGCGTCATCGACCATGTCGTCGATAGGGCCGTCAACCGGCACGAAGGTTCCGTCCATCGTCAGCCCCGCGGCAGTGATCCGTCCGGCCCTTTGGGTGACCGCGGCCTTGTACCAGCTTGAATCCCGGCCGCTATAGGGGCGGCGCACGTACACGGCGTCTGCGGCGGGTAAACCATTCCGCCGGGCCCTTGACGGAAGGCTCCGAGCCGCTCCGTTTAGGGATCATGGCCGCCTCCCCTTTCACGCTTTCAGCGAGGCCATATCGATGACGAAGCGATATTTCACGTCGCCCTTGACGGTGCGGTCATAGGCCTCGTTCACGTCCTTGATGGTGATGGTCTCGATGTCGCAGGTGATGTTGTGCTCACCGCAGAAATCGAGCATCTCCTGCGTCTCGGGCAGGCCACCGATCAACGATCCGGCCATCGAGCGCCGGCGGAAGATGAAGGGGATACCACTGACGTTGGTGAGCGGTTCGACCGCGCCCACCACCACCATCGTGGCGTCGCGCTTCAGCAGCGCCATGTAGGGATCGGCGTCGTGGCCGACCGGAATGGTGTTGAGCAGGAAGTCGAAGCTGTTCTGCGCCGCCTCCATGGCCGCGGCGTCGGTTGACAGCAGCACCTCATCCGCGCCGAGCTTTCTGGCATCCTCGCCTTTCGTGGGCGAGGTGGTGATCATCACCACGTGCGCGCCCATGGCATGGGCGAACTTCACGCCCATGTGCCCGAGGCCGCCCAGGCCAATGACGCCGACCTTGTGCCCCGGCCCGACCTTCCAGTGCCTGAGCGGCGAATAGGTGGTGATGCCCGCGCAGAGCAACGGCGCGGCGGCGGCGGGATCGAGATTGTCCGGTATGCGCAGGACAAACCGCTCATCGACCGTGATTTTGTCGGAATAGCCGCCGAAGGTCCTCTTGTGCGGTGTGCCGCCGATCTTGTCCTCGCCACCGTAGGTGCCGGTGAAGCCGTTCTCGCAGTATTGCTCCAGCCCGTCGTCGCACGAGGCGCAGTGGCGGCAGCTATCGACCAGGCAGCCAACCCCGACCAGATCGCCCGCCTGGTACTTACTGACGTCCTTGCCGACGGCAGCCACGCGCCCGACGATCTCAT